>CANQRT010000005.1 GCA_947626325.1 Candidatus Gastranaerophilales bacterium
CAGAGCGATAACAGGCATTAAATGCGGAACAGTAACGGTAAGGTGTTTTTGTATTTCGCTTGCTCCATCCGTTTGTGCTGCCTCGTATAAATCTTTCGGGACTCCAATTAACGCTGATAAATATATCATCATATAATACCCGATACCTTTATAAATAGTAACAAGAGCAACCGCAAACAAAGCAAATCTTGTATCTGTAAGCCAGCCTATAGGATTAAAGCCTAGTAATTCAATAAAATAATTTAAAACACCCTCCTGCGCATACATCCATTTAAAAGCAATTGCAACTACTACAATTGAAACTACGACAGGAAGATAAATAATAACTTTATAAATCCCGATACCTCTAATTTTTCTGTTAATAAAAATTGCAACAATTAAAGGGAATACGGCAAGAAAAGGAACAACCATAATCAAAAACATAAAAGTATTAAACATTGCGCCATAAAACTCTTTAGAACACAATAGCTGCGAATAATTTTTAATCCCAGCAAAAACAGGATTGTATATATCACTAGAGAAATCTTGAAAACTTAAAAGAATTGTTTGGAAAAACGGTATAAAAAAGAAAACCGTTAATAAAACAAAAGCGGGTAATAAAAATAAATATGGAATATATTTTTTATAATAAGTATTCAAAAAGCCTCCTTAACAATTATAAACGTAAAACGCAATATTTGCATTAAATTTGTTTTTAAGTATATAAGGGGCGAACTATGTTTATTTGGAAGTTTATAAAGAAAATATTTGATAAACGAAACAATATAAATCAAATTTTATATAAAAACTCAACCACAAAGCACGTAATAAACGCAAGCTGTAATTTAAAATTGAGTTCACAAACAGAGGCATTAAAATCAAAAATAAATGCCGAGGTAAAAGCAATTGTAATAAAGTATATAAATAATCCTGAAGAACTTATAAAATTTGCGCAAAATAAAGGAGTAAAAGTTTACAGAATAAAAAATGCGGATAAATGGTTAAAGAAGATTGGTGAAGAAGAAGGACTTTTAACCCCGTTAAAGGGCATAAAAGCATTAATAATTAACCTAGTAACCTCAATATCAAGTGCGCAAGAGATTAATATATCCTTAAAAAGCAGAGAAATGATGATATTTGACTCTGCAGAACTTGAAATATATACAATAGCCCGTGCATTATATAAATATTACTCATATAAAAATAATATGCCAGGATATGATTATAAAACTCAAGAAATATTCAAAAATATATATAACTCAGCAGGAAAAAGCTCAAATCCGTTATCAAAATGCACAATAAAAGACATGTATGCGTGTAAAGAAGCAATATCACGAGATTTGGAATCAATAAACTTTACTGCCGAAATATCAAGAGAATATGAAAACGCAAAAAAAGTTCTGAAACAAATCCAGCTAAGCCAATCTGCAACGGTTTAAACTAAGCCAAATCATCTTCCTCAGCAGTCAAAGGAAGAAATACCGTAAATGTAGAGCCTTCATTAACTTTGCTTTGAAGCGTAATTTTTCCGTTATGGTATTTTTCTACAGTTAACTTAACTAGATGAAGTCCTAAACCTGTGCCTTTAACTGTATGAGTAGCATTTTCAACTCTATAAAAACGCTCAAACACTTTATCTAAATGTTCTTTAGCAATTCCTATTCCGTTATCCTTCACAGAAAATTTTACAAAATTACCGTCCTCTGATAAACCAGCAGAAACGGTAATATCCTTACCCTCAGGAGAATATTTTATCGCATTTGAAAGCAGGTTTCTAATAACTCTGTCTATACTTTCAATATTAATAGGAACTTTAGGCAGGGATTGAGGTTTAATAAAGTCAATCTTAATATTTTTTTCATCTGCAAGAATTTTAATAGAATTAATATTTTGCTCCAAAAGCTCAACAATATCAGTAAATTCTTTATGCAGACAAATATTGCCCGACTCCAATCGAGAAAAATCAAGAATATCATTAACCATTGTATGAAGCCTTTTTGCCTCGATATCAAGAGTATTCATAAATTCTTTTTTTGTTGCTTCATCAAAATCATCACCGTTATTGCAAAGCGTATCAATATAAGTTCTTAATACAGTAACAGGAGTTCTTAGTTCGTGCGAAACATTAGAAATAAATGTATTTTTCAGCTTATTAACTTCCGTTTCTCTTGTTATATCAATTAAAACAATAATATAACCAACATAATCCTGCTGTTTGGAAAACATAGGTGAAATCATAGATTTAATAGTCTTTTTTTCCGCCTCAATATTAAATTCTATAGGTTTAATCTCTATAATATTTAAGGGAGTATCTTTAAACTCTTCAATTTTTTCAAGGAAACAGCGCTGACCGTGAGAATCTGTATAATTTTGAATTTTCGTATTTATGAAATTTCTTTCCTCTATATCAAGCATTGAAAGAGCAGCAGAATTTGCAAGCACAACATTATCAAGGTTATCGCAAACAATAACACCATTAATAATGCTCATTAAAACAGCCTCAAGTTTATTGCGTTCAAGAGTAATCTGCTCAATATTTTGTTCCTCATATCTAGAAAGCAAATTAGACATATCATTAAAAGCACTAACCAGTTCGCCCATATTTTCAGACTCTAACTTAACTCCAAATTTACCAGTTGAAATCTGCTTAACCCCTTTATAGATATTTTTTAAATCTTTGGAAATAAAAATATAACTTAAAAGCAAAAGAACTAAAAAAATCAGCCAGGTAACAATAAAAATACCAGTTAAAGATTTTCTTGCAGAAGTGCAAACCGTTTTATTACCCCGACCAGTAAGCCCAATATTAACAGTGCCTTCAATTTTATTATTTACTATAACAGGAGACGTTACATTAAAAATAGTATTTTCTTCCCCCAAAGTGGTTTTTACAGAATAAATAACTTTATTATTTTTATCTTTATACTCTATAAAAGATAAGTCATTATTGTTTTTAAGCAGTTCACTGTAATACTCTTGAGGAAATTCATCCTTTTCTGAAGCAATTTGCAGAGCAGTTTGAGAAGCAATTGACTTAGATAAAAGCTGAGCAAAATCAGAATAAATTTTATCTGTTTTATTTTGGATATCACCAATAGCAGCAAAAGCCAGCATAAAAATAAGTGCAGAGCCAAAAATAAGCCCAGTTAACAATACTTTTGATTGATTATTAAATTTAAAAAAATTAAAATTAATCGCCATTTGAGGGCATTATATCATTTATTTAATTATTTAACATCTTAATTTGTTAATTTTTGTAAAATTTGAACAAAAAACTCTAAAGTTCCCCCCCCCCGAGCCGATATACAAAATAAGCAGAAAAAAAAGGAGAAAAATATGAGTTTTGAAATTAATCCAAATAAATTTGTTGAACAAGCAAAGAAATTTGATGATTGGACAAATGACGAACAAAACCAAAATAATGCATTAAATGGCAATTTTGACGATATTCCCGTATTCAAAATGGAGGGAATTACACAAGATACTTATGATTCTGATATATATAACTTTTCCCAATCATATATAGATCTATACGATGATGGCGAAAAAGACGGAGTATGGAACAAAGATGAATTTATAAAAATGGCAACAGGAGGCTTAAGTTTGTCAGAGCAACTGGCTGCTGATGCACAATCTTATGTTTCAGAATTATACACTGATGATATATTTGATAATGGCGACGGTATAATTGATAATGCAGAAAAGGCTGCAGCTCAAGCATACAGAGAAGAAAGAGCTAAAGAATACGAAGAAGAAAATAAAGAAAGCTATGAACAATTATACAATCAGTTATATGACACATTAAATATTGACGGAAATGACGGCATAACTGCAGCTGAATTTGCAACAATGTTAAAAGCAGCTGATAGTTTAGATGATAATGGAGCTGACGGTCAAATTGATTATGCTATGTATCAAGGATTAACTTCTTTAAGTCCTGATGATGCTTCTTATGAAATGATACAAGAATTAAGAAAAAGTGAGCTTGATAGTACATTTAAAGATGCTGCCCCTGCTAATACTATAGATACTGTTTTTAAAGATGATGAACGTCTTAAAGAAGATGAAAACGGTAATAAATACGTAACTGTAGAAGCCTATGGCACGGTTAAAAACGGTAATGATTGCATATCAAGAATAATAAATAACAACTATGACTTAAAAGCAATGGGAATGACATACCAAGAAGTAGAAAAAGCCGTAATGGATGCAAATCCCGATATATATGGAACAGAGGCTGGGGGCGGCCGTAATCGAATATTCGACGGAAGCAGACATAATTCTGTACTTTATACAGGCGATAAAATAATATTGCCGCAATTGCAGGCAAGCACACCTGTAGACACACAACCGACAGACACACAAGCTACAACACCAACAGGTGCTCCAGAAGATGCAGCTCCAACAGGTACCCCAGAAAGTACAGCTCCAACGGGTGCCCCAGAAAGTACAGCTCCAACAGGTGATCCTCAAGCTGCAGCTCCAACAGGTGATCCAGAAGGTGCAGCTCCAACAGGTGCTCCAGAAGATACAGCTCCAACAGGTACCCCAGAAGATGCAGCTCCAACGGGTGTTCCAGAAGATGCAGCTCCAACAGGTGCCCCAGAAGGTGCAGCTCCAACAGGCACTACACCACCTGTCGAAACTAAAGATCCATTGCCAAGTGGTGTAACGGATACACCAATTCATAGAGGATATTATGAAGATGCATTAAAATATCCTTCAGATACTTTAACAAATGAAGATTTTTGGAATTCTGATATAAGCGATTTGGGCAAACTGGAAATAGTAAAAGAAGCTATTGGAAAAAACAATATAACTGATTTTGCTGTTTTAAGTACAATACAATCTTATTGCTCCAAAACATATTTAAATATATTAAATACGGCTGCAAGCCCAAATACTGCCGAAAGATTAGAAACAATGAGAAATTCATTAACCGAAAACGGAACAGCTTTAATTCAACTCGACCGTAAACAGGAAATGGATGCCATTATACAAATGTATCAAAATATAAAAGATAATTATATGCGCCAAGGCGGTATGGGACATGTCCAATCACAGTTAAAAAGTCTTCAAAGCTTAAATCACTTTAAGTTAAGTTATGTTGCGGATTTAATTCAGGAAGATTCGGGTAAAACCGAAACGGCAAATCTTGAAAAATTGGCAAACATTATAAATTATCAGCCGACTATCAGCGACAAACAAAAAAGCAATGCAGAAAACTGGTATTATAAAAATACAAAATACGGCGATTACAGCAGTGAACCGAGAAATGTAAAATTAGAAAAAATCTTGAAAGATACAACACTTTCAAGAGGAGAAAAATATTATCTGATAAATAAATATTGTTATGATACAAGCAAGGGTACTTTTATTCATGACATTACGGATAAATTCAGATACAAAGGAAACAGAAGCAATAAAGAGTTTAAAAAATACAATGAAGATTACGTAAACGAATTTTTATCGGTACTTTCAGGAATTTAGAAAACAGTAAAAATACCCGAGTGCACTCGGGTATTTTTTTATGCCTTTTTAAACCAAGGGGCTTGACAGGGTATTGCTGTATTTACAAGGTTTTTACACTAATAAAAGTATATAAAAAAAGATTTTGTTAACAATTGTTTAACAAAATCTTTTAAAATTGTAATTTTTCTTGACGGAGTTGTTTCAGCAAGTAACATAATAGAATGGCTATGAATGCCTTTATATGTTTAATAGTTGTAGTACACCACATAATGAGAGGTGAATGAATGTTAAAGAAAAAATATTCTGAAAGAGTAACTCCGATGGGCATGCCCAAAACAAGATTGGATGACTTACCGGATTTAATCGAAATTCAGAAAAAGTCTTTTGAGTGGTTTTTAAAAGAGGGGTTGAAGGAAGAATTTCTTTCATATTCGCCTATTAAAGACTACACAGGCAGGTTAGAATTACACTTTTTGCCGAATTACACTTTTGACAATCCAAAATATTCTTTGGAAGAAGCAAGAATACATGATGCTACATACGCAAAACAATTGCGTGTTATGGCTCGTTTAGTTAACCGTGATACAGGTGAAATAAAAGAACAGGAAGTTTATATCGGTGATATTCCTACAATGACAAACAAAGGTACGTTTATTGTTAACGGTGCTGAACGTGTTGTTGTATCACAAATTGTTCGTTCTCCTGGTATTTACTATAAAAGAGAAATTTCACCCACGGGAAAACGCTTATTTAACGCAACCTTAATTCCAAACAGAGGTGCATGGTTAAAAATAGAAACAGACTCTAACGATATTATCTATGTAAAAATAGATAAAAACAGAAAAATATTAGCAACAACTTTGTTAAAAGCTCTTGGAATAACAGTTTCTGAAATGGAAACATTATTTACTCACTTTGAGTTTTTAAAGAAAACACTAGAAAAAGACACAGCAGAAACTACAGATGACGCTTTAATTGAAGTTTATAAAAAACTGCGTCCTGGAGATCCAGCTTCAGCAGCAGGCGGACGTTCAATTATTGAATCTCGTTTCTTTGATGATAAAAAATACGATAGTGGCAGAGTCGGCCGTTATAAATTAAACAAAAAATTAAATTTAAACGTAGCTGAAACACAAAGAACACTTACTATTCAAGACTTAGTAGCTGCAGTTGAATACTTAATTAACTTAACTTATGACGAAGGAAGCTGCGATGATATCGACCACTTAGGAAACAGAAGAATCCGCAGTGTTGGCGAATTATTACAAAATCAGTTCAGAGTTGGTTTATCAAGGATTGAAAGAATTGTTAAAGAAAGAATGACACTTCAAAATTCTGAAACATTAACACCTTTGAACTTGTTAAATACAAAACCGTTAATCGCTTCATTAAAAGAGTTTTTCGGTTCATCACAGTTATCTCAGTTTATGGATCAGACAAACCCATTAGCAGAGTTAACTCATAAAAGACGTATATCTGCATTAGGCCCAGGCGGCTTAGTTAGAGAACGTGCAGGGTTTGCGGTACGTGATATTCACCCGTCACACTACGGAAGAATATGCCCCGTTGAAACCCCTGAAGGTCCAAACGCTGGTTTGATTGGTTCATTAGCTACTCACGCAAGAGTTAATGATTACGGATTTATCGAAACACCATACTTTGTTGTAAAAGACGGTGTAGTAACTGATGAAGTACACTATATGAGTGCGGATGAAGAAGAAAACTTCCGTGTAGCTCCTTCTGACTTAACATTAAATAAAGACAGAAGTATAAAATCTCAATACGTGCCAATCAGATATAAATCAGAATTTACAATGGGCGATT
Source organism: Candidatus Gastranaerophilales bacterium (assembly GCA_947626325.1). Lineage (GTDB taxonomy): Bacteria > Cyanobacteriota > Vampirovibrionia > Gastranaerophilales > Gastranaerophilaceae > Avigastranaerophilus. The sequence goes on from CANQRT010000005.1 coordinate 7,276, forward strand.
CAAAAAGAGTCGACTATATGGGTGTATCTCCGATACAGATTATATCGGTAGCTACATCAGTTATTCCGTTCATTGAACACGACGATGCAAACAGAGCCTTAATGGGTTCAAACATGCAAAGACAGGCTGTTCCACTTTTAATTACAGATAGACCTGTTGTAGCAACAGGCTTAGAAAAAAGAGCAGCTAAAGACTCATGCATGGTTGTAGTATCCGATGTAGACGGAACTGTTGTAAAAGTAGTCGGCGAAGAAATTTGGATTAAAGACAAATCAAATAAATTACATAAATATCAATTAATGAAATATGTAAGAAGCAACCAAGATACCTGTATTAACCAAAAACCAATCGTAAACGAAGGTGATAAGGTTAAAGCAGGCGATGTAATTGCTGACGGTGCTTCAACACATTACGGCGAGCTATCACTTGGTAAAAACATCTTGGTAGCATATATGCCTTGGGAAGGATATAACTTCGAAGATGCTATTCTTTTAAGCGAAAGATGCGTTCACGACGATATATTCACTTCATTACATATTGAAAAATTAGAAATTGAAGCAAGACAAACAAAGTTAGGCCCTGAAGAAATTACAAGGGAAGTACCAAACGTATCAGAGGATTCATTAAGACACTTAGATGAAAGAGGTATAGTACGTATTGGTGCAAGAGTTTATGCCGATGATATCTTAGTAGGTAAAGTAACACCGAAAGGTGAATCGGAACATCCGCCGGAAGAAAAACTGCTCCGCGCAATCTTTGCTGAAAAAGCAAGAGATGTAAAAGATAACTCATTAAGAGTTCCTCACGGAGAAGGCGGAAGAGTAGTCGACGTTAAAGTATTTGACCGTGAAAAAGGCGATGAGCTTCTTCCAGGGGCAAATACATTAATAAAAGTATATATTGCACAAAAACGTAAAGTATCAGTCGGTGATAAACTGGCAGGAAGACACGGAAATAAAGGTATCGTATCAAGAATATTGCCAAAAGAAGATATGCCCTTCTTACCAGACGGCACACCTGTTGATATAGTTTTAAATCCTCTGGGCGTACCTTCACGTATGAACGTAGGACAGACTTATGAATGCTTATTAGGTTTAGCATCATACTTAACAGGCAACTACTACGAAGCACCTCCGTTTGATGAAATGTACGGAGAAAATCAATCAGAAAAATCAACAAAATACGAATTATTAAAAGGTATAAAAGAATCTGGTTGCGACTGGGTACAAGAAGACGGAAAGGTAATCTTATACGACGGAAGAACAGGTGAACCTTTTGACAGACCTGTATCTGTAGGTATAACATACTTCTTAAAACTTGTTCACTTAGTAGATGATAAGATACACGCAAGGTCAACGGGCCCATATTCGTTAGTAACACAACAGCCATTAGGCGGAAAAGCTCAGTTCGGCGGACAAAGGTTCGGAGAAATGGAAGTTTGGGCATTAGAAGCATACGGAGCAGCTTATACACTTCAAGAAATGCTGACAATCAAGTCAGACGATGTAAACGGACGTTCACGTGCTTATGAAGCAATAGTTAAAGGCGATAACATTCCAAGACCTGGTATCCCTGAATCATTCAAGGTTCTTGTAAGAGAACTTCAAAGTATTGGTTTGGATATATCAGTATCAAAGAAGAGCGGTGAAGAAGTTGACTTAATGTCTGATACAGATGATTTAAGAAAATCAGCACCTAAGAGAATATTATCAGATATAGACTCTGAACTGTTGAATATCAACTTTATGGAAACACCAAGCTCATTTAAGGAATAGAAAAAGGAGATAAAAAATTGTCTACAAGTATAGATTATTTTGATTATATAAGAATAAGTATAGCCTCTCCTGAGCGCATACTTAAATGGTCGTACGGCGAAGTAACCAAGCCTGAGACAATAAACTACCGTACATTAAAACCAGAACGTGACGGTTTATTCTGTGAAAGAATATTTGGACCAACAAAAGACTGGGAATGTTTTTGCGGTAAGTACAAAAGAGTAAGACACAAAGGTATTATCTGCGAAAGATGCGGTGTAGAAGTTACCGATTCAAAGGTAAGACGCCACAGAATGGGACATATTAAACTTGCAGCACCTGTAAGTCATATATGGTTCTTAAAAGGAATACCAAGCTATTTAGGCTTACTTTTGGATATGACATTAAAAGACCTTGAACAAGTAATTTATTTCAATAATTACGTTGTTATAGATCCTGCTGATAGTGAATTTAAAAAGTATCAATTGCTTTCTGAAGAAGAATATGATGACTACATGTTAGAACATGAAGATTCACAGTTAAAAGTAGGAATAGGCGCAGAGGCAATAAAAGAACTTCTCGGCGAAATATCCCTAAAAGAACTTGCTGAAGAAATAAGAGGCGAGTTATCTGGATTATCAGGAAGTGTTCAAAGAAGAGCAAAATTAATAAAAAGATTAAGACTTGTTGAGTCATTACTTGCAAGCGGAACAGAACCGACATGGATGGTAATGGATGTACTTCCAGTAACACCGCCTGATTTAAGACCTATGGTACAATTAGACGGCGGAAGATTTGCTACATCTGACTTAAATGACTTATACAGACGTGTAATAAACAGAAACAATCGTTTATTAAGATTGCTTGAAATGGGAGCACCCGAAATCATTGTAAGAAATGAAAAACGTATGCTTCAAGAAGCGGTTGACTCATTAATAGATAACGGACGCAGAGGAAGAACGGTTGTAGGTCCAAGCAACAGACCTTTAAAATCATTAAGCAATATTATAGAAGGTAAACAAGGACGTTTCAGACAAAACTTATTAGGTAAACGTGTTGACTACTCTGGACGTTCAGTTATCGTTGTTGGTCCAAAATTAAAACTTCATCAATGCGGACTGCCAAAAGAAATGGCAATCGAGCTATTTAAACCTTTCGTTGTTAATAAATTAATAGAGAGAGGTTTTGTACAAAACATAAAATCAGCTAAAAAGAAAATAGAGCGTTCTGAGGCTGTAGTATGGGATATCTTAGAAGAGGTAATTGACGGACACCCAGTATTATTAAACCGTGCACCAACCCTTCACAGATTAGGTATACAAGCATTTGAACCCGTACTTGTAGAAGGACGTGCAATCCAATTACATCCGCTGGTATGTACAGCATTTAACGCAGACTTCGACGGCGACCAGATGGCAGTACACGTTCCTCTATCTATAGAAGCACAATCTGAAGCAAGAATGTTAATGTTAGCAACGAACAACATTTTAGCTCCTGCAACAGGTAAACCTATAATAGCAGCTTCTCAAGATATGGTACTCGGTATGTATTACTTGACGTTAATGAATAATGAAGAAACCGATAAAGAATTAAAATATTTCTACAGTTTTGAAGATGCAATAGCAGCTCATGAAACAGGTGTTATTAAACTTCATGACAGAATAGTAGTTCGTGATGAACACGGTGAAAGACTTGAAACAACTGTAGGAAGAATAATATTTAATGAAACGGTAAGAAATTCAATTTTAGCATCGTAGTTAAAAGTAAGGGTGAAAATAAATGGATACATTAATGCATAAAAATACAAAATCATTCGATTTCATCAATGAACAGGTGAATAAGAAATCAATAAATAAATTATTAGCACAAGTATACCTTGAATTTGGCGGAGCAAAAACTGCTACACTGGCTGATAATCTTAAAAATTTAGGGTATCACTATGCAACAAAATCAGGTACAACAATATCAATTGCAGATTTATCAGTACCTGCTGATAAAAAAGAACTTTTAAATGAAGCTGAAAACGAGATTGAAAAATCAACTCACAGATATTTAAAAGGTGATATAACAGAAGTTGAAAGATACACAAAAGTTATTGACACTTGGAGTGAAACAACATCAAAATTAACCGAAAAAGTTGTAGAAAACTTTGACAGATTAAATCCAGTATATATGATGGCGTTCTCAGGTGCAAGAGGTAACTTATCACAGGTATCACAATTAGTAGGTATGAGAGGATTAATGGCAGATGCGCAAGGTCAAATTATCGACTTACCTATTAAGTCAAACTTTAAAGAAGGCTTATCTGTTACAGAATACATTATTTCCTCATACGGAGCAAGAAAAGGACTTGTTGATACAGCGTTAAAAACAGCTGACTCAGGTTACTTAACAAGAAGACTTGTTGACGTAGCTCAAGATGTAATCATTCGTGACCACGACTGCGGAACAAAACGCGGTATTATGATGACAGATATTTCTGATGGTGAAAAAATTGTTGCACCTTTAACCGAAAGATTACTTGGAAGAACAATAGCAGAAGACATAAAAGATAAAGACGGAAACGTAATCATTCCTGCAAATACAACAATAAACAGAGATGATATAAGAAAGATAAAACCGTTAGATATACATAAATTAAAAGTACGTTCACCTTTAACTTGTGAACTTGAATACGGAATTTGCCAAAAATGTTACGGCTGGGCAATGACAACTCAAAAATTAGTTGATGTAGGTGAAGCAATCGGAATTATTGCAGCACAATCAATCGGAGAACCTGGAACTCAGCTTACCATGAGAACTTTCCACACTGGCGGTGTATTTAAAGGCGCTGGTGCAATGAAAGAAATTATTTCTGATGTTGACGGTAAAATTGTATCAAAGATATTTACAAGAGATTTAAGAACTCGTCACGGAGATAATGTTGCAATAACGGTTCAAGAATCTGATATGGAAATTAAATGCGGAAGCAAAACAAAGAAATATCATATTCCATCAGGTGCTATTTTATACTTTAACGAAGGTCAAGAAATTAAAAAAGGCGATAAAATAGCAGTATATGAACCTGTTTCAGGCGGAGACGGAAGCCGTTTAACAGAAAAAGCAACAAAAGATATTACCTCAGATTTATCAGGTGAAATAGTTTTTGAAGACTTTGTAGCAGATGAAAAGAAAGATAGACAAGGTAATATATCAAGAACAGCAAGTAAAAACGGAATTGTATGGGTATTAGGCGGTGACGTTTACAATCTCCCTGGTGGTTCTAGCATTCTGGTTGAGGACGGCAAGAACGTAAAAGAGGGTGAAAAACTTGCTGAAATACATATAATTTCTGAACACGGCGGAGAAGTTAGACTTGGTGATAATTTAGAAGTTGAAGATGTTAAATTTGACGGCAAAAAAATTAAGAAAATTGTTAAAGGAAAAGAGCTGACAATTGTAATTGCCTCAATAAGTGCTTCTAATGCTAAGTTTGAACAAACAAAGAAAGAACAAATTTGGACAGTTAATAAAACAGGTGAAAAATATATAGTTAAAGCACCTATAGATACAGTAGTTGAAAGCGGTATGATAATTGCTGAACTTATGGACGAAGAATATATGGTGCCATCAAGCGGTGAAATTCGTTATAACGGTATTGAAGTTGATGAAAATCAAATAATTACAAAACCTGGAGAAGTAATATTTATACCTGATGAAATTCATCAAGTAAATAAAGATTCTGCTTTAAAAATGGTAGAATCAGGAACATTTGTAACTGCAGGAACAGAAGTAGTAAAAGACTTATACGCTCACATTGACGGTATTGTTGAAATAAAAGAATTCAACGATATGATACACGAAGTAGTAATTCGTCCTGGGGAAATATACAATTTAAACGGAATAGGCGAGCTTAAAGTTGATGAAGGCGAAGTAGTTAAAAAAGGAACTGAAATAGCGCCAAAAATTAAAGCAAAGGCAGATTCAATCGTTACAATACTTGATAACGAAAAAGATACGCTTGAAATAGATGATTTAGAAGAAGATTTAGGCGTGGCTGCAATTGATGAAAAATCAATATCAAATCAACCAATACAAATACTTGTAAGACCAGTTCAAAGATTTAATATAGATACAAAAGATGTATCAATTAAATTTAATTCAACAGATGAAGCAATTGACCTTGTACCAGTAACACAATTACAGTACAAAGACGGCGCAAGAGTAAGAAATTTAGACGGAAGCGTACTTACTAGAACAAGTTTAGTGCTTCAAATGCAAGGTTATTTAAGCCACTTAAAAGGCTTGGTTGAACTTGACAGCGATAACAATTTAAAGATTGTAGTACTTGAAAACTTAATCATCCGCAGAGAAGCAGAAGGACAATCAAAAACCTCAGCTTCAATGCAAACTGAATTACTTGTAAAAGACGGTGAAATAATAGCTCCAAAAACACCTGTAGCGAAAACACAAGTCCTTGCAATAAGCGATGCTGTAGCAAGCATAAAAGACAACAATCAAGATGTAAGAAGATTATTACTTGTATCAGACAGCAGTGAAGTAAAAATCGACTTAAAATCAAAGCCCGCTGTTAAAAAAGGTGATTTAGTAAAAATGGATGCTGTAATATCAACAAGTGGCGAAACCTCCGAATACTCTGGATTAGTAGTAGGTGTTGATAAAAATTCAATCAAATTAAGAGTTGGCCGTCCATACTTAATCAGCCCAGGAACAATGCTTCAAGTAGCAAACGGTTCGCTTGTAAACCGCGGAGATATGATTGCAACCTTAGTATTTGAAAGACAAAAAACAGGTGATATCGTTCAAGGTTTACCTCGTGTAGAAGAATTACTAGAGGCAAGAAAACCAAAAGATTCAGCTGTTGTTGCTGAATATGCTGGAAAAGCTGAAATAGAGATTGAAGATGATGTTCCACGTTTATATTTAAATGGTGAAAATGGACGTCAAGAGGTTAAATATTCAATCGATTCAAATATCATAGTAGCAAACGGACAGAACATAAATATCGGTCAAGCTCTTACTGGCGGGCCTTTAAATCCTCACGATGTAATAAGATTGAACGGAGTAGAGGCTGCTCAACAATACTTGGTAGACGAAGTACAAAGAGTATATCGTTCACAGGGTGTTGAAATTGCCGATAAACACGTAGAAGTTATAGTACGTCAGATGACCAAGAAGGTTAAAATATTAGAATCAGGCGATACAAAACTTTTACCAGGTGAATATTTAGAGTTAAAAGAAGTAGAGCAAGAAAATGAAGCGGTAAAAGCAGCAGGTGGTGTTGAAGCAACTTATGAACCTGTATTGTTAGGTATAACAAAAGCAAGTTTAAATACTGAAAGCTTCATATCTGCAGCATCATTCCAAGAAACAACAAGAATTCTTACGGAAGCAGCCGTTGAAGGCAAAAAAGACTTATTAAGAGGCTTAAAAGAAAATGTTATCATTGGTAGATTAATACCTGCAGGAACAGGGTTCTATCACTTAACACATGCTTCTGAAGAAAAAGATAGAGAAGCACAAAAGAGAGCTTCTGAAAAGAATAATGCCAGAAAACCCTCTGCTATCTTAGAAGAAATAGAAGGAATGTTTGGAACACCCGAACTAACCGACTATACCATTGAATAAAACAATAGTTTCGTAAAAAATGGCAGTAACTTTAAGAAATTGAAGTTACTGTTATTTTTTTGGGAGAAACTATGAAAAAATTATTATTAATGTTTACGATTGGGGCAATACTGCCGTTATACTCAAATGCAGATGATATACAGAATGTGGAAAATTTTTTTAACGATTATGTAAGTGCAGCAAACAGTTACAGCAGTGATTATTTTAAATATTACAGCAACAATGCAAAAATAGTCAGAGTAGTAGAAAAACCTGATGGAACTGAAGAAGCCGTTAATATCCCGCTTGAAAGGTATAAAAGTGAAGCAAAAAAATCAACAAAATTAATGAAACTTCGCAAATACAAAAATAAGTATTTTAATATAAAAATAACCAGACAAGGTAAAGATTACAAAGTTGCTGCAATGCGCATGCCATCTACAAGTGATTATAAAATACCTGCTCACTTTATAATAGGAAAAGATGATAATGGAGAATGGAAAATCAAAGAAGAATCCATGAATACAAAAGTTCAGCGTTTTTTAGATAAAAACTAAATAATATTATTTTGGTCATTCAGCTTAACAATAGAAGGCTTAAAGTTCTTCGCCTCATCTGCGCTCATAAGCGCATAAGCGCAAATAATAATTTTATCCCCTATTTGAGCTTTTCTAGCGGCAGCACCGTTAAGACAAAAATCTTTTTTGCCTCGTTCACCTGCGATAATATATGTTTGAAAACGCTCGCCGTTATTAATATTTAAAATATCTACCTTTTGCCCCTCAGACATATTAGCTTTTTCAAGAATTTCCACATCAATAGTAATAGAACCGACATAATTAAGATTAGCATCGGTAACTGTAGCTCTATGAATTTTTGCAAATAAGAATTCAAGTAACATAATAATTATATTTTAACAAAAACAAAATTTTATAATCAAATTAATTTAGCTGATTTTAAACATCAGAAATGTTATTTTTTCCTCTTTCTAATTTTTTTAAATAAGCCTTAATTTGCTGAATTTGTTTAGGTTTAATATATTTAAATTGTCCTTTTTTAAGCCCTTGCAGGTCAACAGGGCCCATAGCAATTCGTTTTAATGAAATAACGCTATGCCCCAATATATCAAGCATTTTTCTAATTTGTCTATTTAAGCCTTGATATAAAACCATTTCAAGTACAGTATTTTTACCCTCAAAATCAATAATTCTAGCAAAAGCGTATGCTATTTGCCCTTTTTCAATTTCAATCCCTTTTTCCATTAAAGTTAAATCATTAAGAGTAAGCTTGCCCTGAGCGCACACTCTATATGTTTTAGGTACTTTAACGGACGGATGAGCAAAAGAATTAATAAAATCTCCGTCATTTGTAAGAATTAAAAGCCCAGTAGAGTCCTTATCCAATCTGCCGATTGGTTTTAAGGTATGAACTTCTTCAGGCAAAATGTCATAAATAGTTTTTCTACCCTTTTCATCATCCATAGATGTAATATAGCCTGCGGGCTTATAATAACGAATATAAGTAAGTTCTTGAGGTTTAATTAATTCCCTGCCAATTAATACTTTATCATTAGTGCTTATTAAAAAGCCGAGCTCGCTAACAACAGAGCCGTTAACTTTAACTTTACCTGCCTCAATGAGTTCATCCGCCTTACGCCGTGAGCAATAACCTGTTGAAGCAATATATTTATTAAGTCTGACCTTTTGATTTTTCATACAACAATGATAAACGAAAATTACAAAGTTTTAAACAACTCCTCCATGGAAATTTCAAGTGCATTAGATATTTTTAACAAAGTAATCAATCCAGGACGATTTATACTAACTTCAATTTTTCCAAGATAATCTAAACTTATTCCTGATTTTTCTGCCAGCTTTTCTTGAGTAAGGTGTCTTTGTTCTCTTAATAATTTAATTCTTTTTCCTAATTTTTTATAGAAATTTCCAAACATAATGCAAAAATTTTACGAAAACCTATTAAATAATTTTACTGGATATGTTAACATAAATTTGCTATATATTTTCCAGTAATTATATAGTGAGATAAAAAGAAATGAAAAATAGCTTACATGAAAAAAAATTGTTAAAAATAACTTATCTTAACGAAGTGAAACAATTTTGTAACAGTAAGGTTTTAAGCTCATATTTATAGTAAAATTTTATTGTTATGTTTGAAAATTTATCCGATAAACTGCAAGAGATAATAAAAAAAGCATCAGGAAATGCAAAATTAACAGAAGAAAACATGCAAGATGCTTTAAGAGAGGTACGCCGTGCGCTTTTAGAAGCAGATGTCAGTTTAAAAACTGTTAAAATCTTTATGACAAACTTAAAGGAAAAAGCGCTTGGTGAATATGTTTTAAACGGAGTAAATCCCTCTCAGCAATTAATAAAAATAGTTCATGATGAACTTGTAAATATACTTGGGAACGAAAACAGCCCGTTAAATTTAACAGGACATCCAAGTTTAATAATGATGTTAGGTCTGCAAGGCTCAGGGAAAACCACAACAGCGGCAAAGTTGGCTATAAAATTAAAAAAAGACGGCAAAAATCCGCTTCTTGTTGCAGCGGATGTATACCGACCTGCGGCAATAAATCAGTTAAAAACACTGGGCGAGCAGACTCAAACACCTGTATTTACAATAGATGGTTCAACAGATGTTCAAAAAATAGTATCGACATCTATTGAATTTGCAAAAACAAACGGTTATAACGTAATCATAATAGATACAGCTGGCAGACTGCAAATAGATAACGAAATGATGGCAGAGCTGTTATTAATAGATAGAGCCTTTAATCCGCAGGAAAAACTGCTGGTAATTGACTCAATGCTTGGTCAGCAGGCCGTAAGTGTAGCGGAAAACTTTAATACTCAGCTAGATATAACAGGAATAGTATTAACAAAACTTGATGGCGACTCAAGAGGCGGAGCTGCTTTAAGTGTTGTTCAAGCAGCTGGAAAACCCATAAAATTAACAGGTACAGGTGAAAAGTTAGACGCTTTAAATGATTTTTACCCTTCCCGTATGGCAGATAGAATACTAGGAATGGGCGATATTGTATCTTTAGTTGAAAAAGCACAGGAAGTTTTTGATGAAAAGCAGGCTAAAGAATTTGAAAAGAAAATGGAAAAAGCTGAATTTTCATACAACGACTTTTTAAAAATGCAAAAGCAAATGAAAATGTTTGGCTCAATTGATAATATTCTGGGAATGCTGCCTATCCCTGGGCTAAATAGAGATACAAAAGAAACAATAGCAACAGAGGGTGAAAAGCAAATGAAACGTATTGAAAGTTTCATATCAAGTATGACAGAAGAGGAAAGAGCAAATCCTAATTTGATTAATACCTCAAGAAAACGCAGGATTTCATCAGGCAGTGGAATACCTATTCAAGAAGTCAATCAAATAATTATGCAATTTGAGCAAATGCGTAAAATGATGAAAGGATTTTCTGATATTAAACAAAAAGTTAAAAAGGGTAAATTAAAAATCCCTAAAAATTTAGGCGGGAAATTACCTTTTTAAAAAAGAACAGGTGAAAAAGAATGATTAAAAAAGCAATGATAATGGCAGCAGGAGTAGGCTCAAGGTTGGAGCCCTTATCAAGCATAGTTCCAAAACCTCTGGTTCCGCTTGCTAATAAGCCTGCAATGGATATTCTTGTTAATCATTTAAAATCTTTTGAAATTAATAACATCGTTGCAAATACTTTTTATAAGGCTGAGGATCTTCAAAATCATTATAAACAAAACAATTTAGGAATAAATTTTTGTTTCATAAAAGAAGAAGAACTATCAGGAACAGCTGGCGGAGTAAAGAAAAGCCAATTTTTCTTTGATAAGGATGAAGATTTTATAGTAATGTCAGGTGACGGATTAACTGATATTGATATTAACAAAGCATATCAATCACATAAAAGTTCAAATGCTATTGCTACAATAGTTTTAAAAGAAGTTGAAACAGACGAAATACAAAAATACGGGATTATAGTACCTAATAAACAAGGTTATGTTGAATATTTCCAAGAAAAACCAAAGTTAAGTGAAGCAAAATCCAATCTAGCAAATACTGGGATATATATATTTAAGTACGATATTTTTAATTATATTCCAGAAAATACTTTTTATGATTTTGCAAAAAACGTATTTCCTGAATTATTAAGCAAGGGAATAAAAATAAATACATATACACATAAAGGCTACTGGTCTGACATTGGCTCGTTAAACCAATATCATCAATCAAACACAGACATATTAAATAATATGGTAAAAAGTTTTCCTATAAAATCAAATAAAACTTCCAACGGAGCATATATAATCGGAGAAAATTCAATAATAGCAGATAATGTTGAATTTGATGGATACTGTATTCTTGGAGAAAACTGCCGTTTAGGTAACAATGTGCGTATAATAAATTCAATATTATGGGATAATATTAATATAGAAGATAATGTTACAATAAAAGACTCAATAATATTAACGGGAACAAGAATAGAAAAGGACATAAATCATCAAATAGTAAGTGAAAATCAATTAAAAGAACATACAATAATACGAGTATAAAGGGAATAAAAAATGATAATAATAATGGAACCAAATGCTACAGAGCAGCAAATACAAACAGTAGTAAATGCACTGCACAATAAAGGATTTAAAACAGTATTAAACCACGGCGACGTAATGACCGTAATTGCTGCAATAGGTGATAAAAGACTAATAGAACCTCATTCTTTCCAATCATACGAAGGAGTCAGAAACGTAAAAATAATACAAGAACCTTATAAATTAGCTTCAAGAGAGGGTAAGCAAGAAGATACAGTAATTGAATTTTCAAACGGAGTAAGAATAGGCGGTCTTGAAAAACCCGTTATGATAGCAGGCCCATGCTGTGTTGAAAAAGATTTAGACGGACTCCTTCAAGTAGCTGAAGCTGCAAAAGAAATGGGATGCCAGTTTTTAAGAGGCGGAGCATTTAAACCCCGCACCTCACCTTATGATTTTCAAGGGCTGGAGGAAAAAGCACTTGAATATCTTGCAATTGCAAGAGAAAAAACAGGACTTCTTGTTGTAACTGAGTTAATGGATACACTAGATTTAGATATGGTAAGCCAATATGCAGATGTAATACAAATTGGTGCAAGGAATATGCAAAATTTCAAGCTGTTAAAAGCAGTAGGAAAATGTGATAAACCAGTAATATTAAAAAGAGGTGCAGCAGCTACCATAAGAGAATTTTTACTTGCCGCAGAGCATATTATGTATAACGGAAACGATAAAGTAATCTTATGCGAACGTGGAATAAAAGGAGTTGATAATTCCTCTACAAGGAATACACTTGATATAGCAGCAATTCCTGTTATAAAAAAATATTCCCATTTGCCTATTATAGTAGATCCGAGCCACGGAACAGGCAGAAGATATTTAATAGAGCCAATGGCAAAAGCAGGATTAATAGTAGGCGCACACGGAGTAATGATGGAGGTTCATCATGATCCCGAAAATGCTTCATCAGACGGAGCTCAAAGTTTAAGTATCCCAATGTTTAAAGATATAGCAAAACGTTTAAACAAATTAATCGGCAGAATTGATTATGATAATAAACATTCAATGAGCGTGGTGTAGAATTGTATAAATTTGATTTTGAACCTGATGAATTTCAAAAAGAAGCATTTGACTGTATAGATAAAGGTAAAAGTGTAGTAGTCTGCGCTCCAACAGGTGCGGGTAAAACCTGCATAGCTGAGCATGCTATACATAAAGCCTTGAATGAAAACACAAGACTATTTTATACTACGCCATTAAAAGCCTTATCAAATCAAAAGTTTTATGATTTTGGCGAAAAATACGGCAAAGGAAACGTAGGACTTCTAACGGGGGATACCTCAATAAACCGCGAAGCCCCGATTGTTGTAATGACCACCGAAGTATTTAGAAATATGCTTTATAATACAAATTTTGGTTCTGCAAAAGACAATATGCGTGATGTAAAATACGTAGTGCTTGATGAAGTTCATTATATGAATGATGAATCACGAGGAACCGTATGGGAAGAAAGTATTATATACTGCCCTGTTAATGTTCAAATAATAGCACTAAGTGCAACCGTTGCAAATTCTCAGCAGTTATGCGATTGGATAAATACTGTTCACGCTGGAACAGAGCATATTTATACTGATTTTCGCCCCGTACCTTTAAGACACTATTATTATGATTCGTCAAAGCCTTATGATATATTGCCGCTTTTAACTCCTAACGGGAAATTAAACCGTAAAATAAAGCCTGAAAAGAAAATGAATTATTATTCCCGTCAAGCCAAAAGGCAAAACAGTGTAAAAGATTTAATAAATGTATTACATAAAAAAGACATGCTTCCTGCAATATTTTTTACATTTTCACGTAAAAAATGTGATGAAAACATGGAAAAATGCGCAGGCATTCATCTTATAACAGATGAAGAAGCAAAACAAATAAGAACAGAAATTCGTGAATTTTTAAAAGACCACGAGTATTTAGAGAATAATAAAAATTTAGAATATTTATATAATGGCGTAGCCTCGCACCATGCAGGGCTGCTTCCAGCATGGAAATTATTGGTGGAAAGATTATTTCAAAAAGGGCTGATAAAAGTAGTATTTGCAACTGAAACGCTGGCAGCAGGAATTAACATGCCTGCAAGAACAACAGTCATAAGCGCAATAAGCAAAAGAACTGATTCTGGACACAGAATGCTTACAGCAAATGAATTTTTACAAATGTCAGGACGAGCTGGCAGGCGGGGAATGGATAAAATCGGCTACGTAGTAGTAATGGGAACTCAATTTCAATCCCCTGAAGAAGTTGCAGACCTTGTAAAAAGTTCATCAAATCCATTAGAGAGCCAGTTCTCTCCAGGATACTCTATGGTTTTAAATTTATTGCAAAATTTAGAGCTTGAGCAGGCAAAAGAGCTTATTTTAAAAAGCTTCGGTTATTTTTCATCAAACGACAGACTAAAACCAATAATTCTACAGCAAATTAACTGCGAAAAAACTCTGGCAAAGTTAAAAGATGAAAAATGCCCGTTTGGCTTATCAAATGAGGATTTTATTGAATTTAATAAATTAAAAGAAAAATTTATAGTATATAGAAAACTAACACGCACACTGCAAAAGCAAGCAAAACAAAAAGGGCAAAAAAATGCTCCAGAGGTAGAAGAATACTTAGGAAAAACAAGGGAACTAAGAGAAGCACTAAATAAATATCACTGCGAAATATGCAGAGGATATAAAAAACACATGAAAAATCTTGAAATAATAAACAGATATGAAAAAAGATACAAAGAGACCTGCAAAAATATTGAAAAACAAAAGGATATTTACTGGAATAAATTTTTAGCCCATAAAGAAGTATTAGAAGAAATGGGATATATAATAAACGGCACACCAACCCAAAGCGGAATTACCTGTTCAATGATAAGAGCGGAAAATGAACTATTTATATCAGAAATTATATTAAGAGGCATACTTGATGAATTAAAGCCTTATGAGCTTGCATCGGTAATTTGCGCTCTGGTAACGGAAGATTTAAGAGCAGATGTATATCCAAATCAGCCAATAAGCAGAAATACAAGGCAAGCACTGAACAAAATAAAAGAAATAAGAAAAAAAATAGCTATAATTCAGCGTAATCATGACATAAATACGGATATGTACATAAATTCATACTATTCTCCTTTAATGGAGCAGTGGGTAATGGGAACTCCATGGGAGGATATAGCAAAACAAGCAGAATCTTCAGAAGGCGATATTGTAAGGATATTTAAGCGCACAGTAGATTTACTGCGCCAATTTACAATACTCCCCAATTTAAGTGAAGGATTGAAACAAAACGCAAAAGAGGCTATGACATCGATATTAAAAGAACCTGTCGATGCCGATTAAATTAAGAGATGTTAAATTATCCGTATATAGCCTTAATTCCCTGCAAGTTAAACAAAAGACTTTCAAGTGCGTCTTTATTACCATTTTTTATTTGAATAAATTTAAGCACCATATCCCTGCTTGCATCAGATTCAAGAATGTCAATTAAGCCTTTAACTTCTTCTTCGGTAAGATTAAATCTTTCCTGAAGTTTAACAATATAATTAATATCAAGTTCCATTTTTTTAGGAATAAACATATTACCTTTACCTGATAAAAGCCAATTAACGTTTACATGGCATTTTTCAATTAAAGCATTCAAAAATTTTGAACCGGGCTGAGCTTCTTCACGTTCATAACTTCCGATAGTCCGCACAGGAATTTCCAATTTATCAGCCAGTTCTGCCGATGTAAGATGTAAATTTTTTCTAATATCTTTAATTCTTTTCCCTATAGTCATAATATTCCTCATTAATTTTTGTTACATTATTTAGTAATATTTCTTGTATATTTGTACATGATATTGTAATATATCTTTTGGTATATTTATTATCATGCAACTCCCTGATAATAATATTATACTACAAATTACATATTATTGCACTAATTTTTTAAAATATACATGTTAATGAAGTAACAAAAAAAGAAAAGGAGTGGTTAAATTTATGCAACAGAAACATTTACGGCTTATTGTATCAAACGGGCACAGGCAGAAAAGAACAGCTGTATTTAAAAGTTTGGCTGAGAAACTGAAAGACATCTTTGTATCTAAAACAGAAAAAATTTATATTTTGAAAGATATCTTAATAAAAATTTATAGAGATTATGAAATTACAACAGGTTATAATTTTGAGCCATATTACATTCGGGCAGAACATAAACTTCAAAATATAATTAGGGATAAAAAAGTTGATTATTATTACAATCTGTTAAAAAAATTTCAACAACAATACAGATAAAAGCTGAGGCGTTGGAATGGAATGTGTATTAGAAAAATATAGAAAATTAGCTGAACTAAACTCTTTAATAATAAAACCCGATAAAGTAAACGGGAAGTTAGTCTATAACAAACATTTTAACAATAAAGAAGTAAAAATAAGCATTAATGCGACAGTATGGAAAATCACAGACTGGAGAAAATACAAAAAATATATAAGTGTAATATCTATCCCTATTAAAGAATTTAAAAATTATGATGCCGAAAAAATAAAAAATGAATTGCTAACATTGTTATACAAGGAAGTTATGGAAAAAAATAATATAATGTTATAATTTTTCTATGGGCAAAAAAGTTATAGCAAAAAATCCGAAAGCATTTCATGAGTACCATATATTTGACAAATTCAATGCAGGTATGGTGCTGACGGGGACTGAAATTAAATCAATTCGCAAAGGCGGAATTAGTATAAAGGACAGTTTTGTAAAAGCTGAAAACGGTGAAGTTTTTTTATTTAACTGCCATATAAATGCCTATGAGCAGGGAAACAGATACAATCACGAAGAAAAAAGAGTCCGAAAATTGTTATTAAATAAAAAAGAAATAAATAAGATTATAGGGAAAATAAAAAAAGACGGATATGCAATAACTGCGCTTGAAGTATATCTTGAAAATGGTTGGGCAAAAATTGAAATAGCACTTGCCAAAGGTAAAAAGTTATACGATAAGCGGGAGGATTTAGCAAAGAAATCTCAAAACAGAGATATTGCAAGGGCTGTAAAATTTAATAAGTAAATATTAACTTATAATTTTTCCGTCAAACAGCTGTTTTACCATTTCCGCTTGAGATGATATTTCATCAGGTGCTTTTGGAAGTTCTTTTTCTTGATTTTTGATTTGTGAATAGTTATGATAATCTTCTTCTTCCTGTTTTATTATATCTGATTCTTCATTATTTTTAACGGGTTCAGGAGCTGGCAAGGTAACTTTTTTAGATAAATCAATACTTTCAGATAAAATAATTTCAATTTTAGGATTAGAAATCCCCATATAACTAGAAACCGCATCAACAAGCGCCTGCTTTTTAGCCCCTTCGCCTGCCTGTTTTACGAACATTTCCTTTGAAAATGCTATAACAATTTTATCTTTAGAAATTTGAACAGGTCTTGCAAGTCCTGTATAAAAGGCTCTGTTTGGCGGGCTTTCTATGCTTTGAAGTATTGAAACCCACAGAGCATGCATATCATCAGAGGTATTATTAACAGAACTATTTTTTTCTGCATTTACATTTTTTTCAACAGGCTGTATGGGTTTATTTTCGGTCTGAGCTATAGGCTCAATCTCTTGTTTTGATTGAACTTGAGGAGTTTGCACAGCAGGTGCGGGTTGTTGAAGTGTTTGTTTAGGTACTTCAATTATAGCGGGTTTTTTATGTTGAACTTGAGGCGATATATTCCCCGCTTCAAGCTGTTCTATCCTTTTTAATAAGTTTTCTGCAGAAGGCAGATTTTTATAATTAGTCAAATCTATAATACAAAGCTCCAGCCACAAGTATTTATTTGTTGTATCCTTTATCTGAGTTGCATAATAGCTTAATCTATCAATAATTGTAATAATTTCTGATACAGTAAATGCCTGTGATTGTTCTTTTGCCTTATCAAAATTAGTTTCATTAAGCGCAGTAAGTGAATATATTAACTCTTTATCAGTGCAGTTTTTAGCAATCATTAAATCTCTAAAATACTGAATTAAGTTTGTAACTATTTGCACAGGTTCATTACCTTTTGAATAAATTTTATCAATCAAAGGAACGGACTTTGTACAATCAGAGTCAATAATATACTGAGTAATTTCAGACAAAGTTTCATAAGAAATTTTACCCAAAATTTCATTAATATCTTCAACTTCAATTTGCTTATTAACCCCTAAAACACTTATCTGGTCTAATAAAGCAAGAGCATCACGCATACCACCTTGAGAATTTTTTGCAATTGCAAAAAGCGCTTCTTTTGAAATATTAATATTTTCCTGTTGAGAGATATATTCAAGTCTTTTAACAATATCATCAGTAGTAATTCTTCTAAAATCAAACCTCTGACATCTTGATATTATTGTATCAAGCACCTTATGAGGCTCTGTTGTAGCAAGAATAAAAATAACATTTTCAGGCGGTTCCTCCAGTGTTTTTAATAAAGCGTTAAAAGCATGGTTAGAGAGCATGTGAACTTCATCTATTACATAAATCTTATACCTGCCATTCACAGGAACATACTGGATTTTTTCTAAAATAGCTTGAGTATCTTCCACGCTTCTATTACTTGCAGCGTCAATTTCAATAACATCAACGGGAATAGAGTTCATAATATCAAGACAGGCAGGGCATTTACCGCATGGTGTAAGAGTTGGGCCCTCTTTACAGTTTAAAGATTTAGCCAAAATTCTTGCTGAAGATGTTTTACCAGTACCTCTTGGCCCGCATAAAAGGTAAGCATGCGCTATACGGTTTAATTTAATAGCATTACTTAAAGCATGTACTATATTTTCCTGTCCAATAAGGTCATGGAAAGTCTGAGGTCTATATTTGCGGTATAAGGGTATATATTTTGTTTCCAATTGCCTGCTCCAAAAATGTTTGCTAATATCAATTATATATTAATTAACAAAAAAAGTGTGTAATATGAAAATAATTAAACCTCAAAAATTAAAAAAGGGCGATACTATAGGGATTATAGCAATATCTGGTGCAATTAAAGAATATGAACAAATAGAAAATGCCAAATCTTTTTTTGAAAGTAAGGGGTACAAGGTAAAAATATCAAATACATGTAAAACCTCTCATCGCTATATGGCTGGGAATTGCGATGATGAGTGCATAGATGTTCTGCACGATTATTTTTCCGATAAAAGTATAAACGCAATTTTATGCGCACGAGGCGGTTACGGCACCTTAAGACTTTTAGACAAAATAAACTTTGATATTATAAAAGAAAACCCTAAAATTTTTGCAGGGTACTCGGATATTACAATACTGCTTAACATGATTTTTAAAAAAACGGGATTAATTACCTTCCATAGCGCCATGGCAAAGGGTGATTTCGGCGGAGAAATACAACCATACACTCAAAACAGCTTTTTTAAAACCTTGTCAGGGGAAAAAACAGAATATACAGCTGAAAATATAACATTAAACTCTGATAAAACGGTATCGGGCAGAATTTTCGGCGGTAATCTTGCCTCCTTAACATCATTATGCGGGCTGGATTTTATCCCGTCAGAAGATTTAATATTAATTCTGGAAGACCTGAATGAACCAGTTTACAAAATAGATAAAATGCTCACTCAGCTTTTTAATATTAAAAAAGCGAGGGAGAACATAAAAGCAATCGCAATCGGTGAGTTTAAAGATATAGAAGATATTGATATGCTTAATGAAGTAATCTTAGAAAAAGCGAAAGAACTTAATATCCCTGTATGCAACGGGTTTAAAATCACTCATAACAAGATAAAAGACACAATTCCGATTGGAGTAAAAGCGGATTTTGATACAAAAAACGGTATAATAAAATTAACAGAACCTTATGTAATATAGGAGAAAACTTTGAAAACAGCATTTTTTTCATTAAGAGAATACGATGAACTTCCGTTATGCGAAGAATACAGCAGAAAATATAATATAGATTATACTTACACGGCACAATACCCGAATGAAGAAAATTTATCTATAGCGCAAGGCTGTGATGCAATAAGTATAACTCCCTGCGAAATAACCGAAAAATTTATAGAAAAACTCGCCTCATACAATATTAAATATATAATCTGCAGGAGTATAGGTTATGACCATATTCCTTTTGAATGCACAAAAAGAAACGGTATAAAAGTATGCGCTGTGAGCTATCCGCCCAACTGCGTTGCGAATTATGCAATAATGCTGATGCTTATGGCATCAAGGCAGATAAAAGAAATAATGCTAAGAAATGAAGTACAGGATTTTTCTTTAAAAGGGAAAATGGGCAAAGATATATCAGACTTAACAATAGGTGTAATCGGTACGGGAAATATCGGCGCAACAGTAATCAAACATCTTTCGGGGTTCGGGTGTAAAATCCTTGCCTATAACATTTTTGAAGTTGAAGAATTAAAACAATATGCAAAATTTGTAACACTTGATGAATTATATAAAAATTCCGATATAATAACACTTCACCTTGCATCTAACCCTCAAACATATCATATTATTAATGATGAAGCGTTTAACAAAATGAAAGACGGTGTTATTATTGTAAATACAGCAAGAGGAACTTTAATAGACAGCAAAGCATTAATAAAAAACATCAAATCAGGCAAAGTATCTTCTGCGGGGCTTGATGTTATTGAAAATGAAAATGACATCTGCTACCATAACCAAAGCGGAACAGTTATGGATAATGATGAAATGGCAATTTTAAAAAGTTTCCCGAATGTAATATACACTGCCCATATGGCCTTTTATACCAAAACAACGGTATCAAACATGATAGAAAAAACTTTTGAAGCCGTAAAATATTACGAAAGAGGCGAAGTAAATCCTTATGAAGTTTGCATTTAATTTTATACAAACCGACAATAATAAAAGCTTAGAAATAATGTATAATTAAATTTATGAAAAATCTTTTTGAAATAAAAAACCTGAATATGCACTACCCTGTAATTGACGGGCTTATGGGCAATATAAAAGGTTATGTATATGCTCTTAATAATGTTAATTTAGATATAAAAGAAAACGAAATACTTGGTTTAGTGGGCGAATCAGGAAGCGGAAAATCTACATTAGGAAACTGCATATTAAAATTAATAACACCGACAAGCGGAGAGGTTTTATTTAAAGGTGAAAACATACTGAATAAAAAGAAAAAAGAATTAAAAGAGTTCAGAAAAAACGCTCAAATGATATTTCAAAATCCTTATATGAGCTTAAATCCGAGAATGAAAATATATGATATTTTAAAAGAACCTTTAATAATATCTAATCCAGTGTCGCACTTTGCCGCCGACTCATCGTCGCCGTACAAGTGCTCACCTTTTAAAGTTGCCACTCCAAAATTTCGCTCAGTTTCACATGCAGGCTCAATCATCCTCACTCCGTTGCGGTGTTTCGCTTTGCAATGTTCCTTATTGCGAAATTTTTTCGGACAAAATAAAACAGACAAAAAAGAAATAAATCAAAAAATAAAAGAAATAATAAACTTAACAGGAATAAGAGAAGAAGATTTAAACAGATATCCGCATGAATTTTCAGGCGGACAAAGGCAAAGAATAGCAATAGCTCGTGCAATAATAACAAACCCAATGTTTATTGTGGCTGATGAACCCGTAAGTGCTTTAGACGTGAGTATACAGGCTCAAATAATAAATCTTATGCTTGAATTAAAACAACATTTAAACCTTACAATGCTTTTTATATCTCACGATTTAAGCGTAATAAAATACATCTCAGACAAAATAGCAGTAATGTATTTGGGTGAAATTGTTGAAATTGCTGAAAAAGATGAACTTTTTAATAACCATAAACACCCTTATACCGAGGCTCTATTAAATGCCGTTCCTGTTATTTCCGAGGATAAAAAGAGCAAAAAAATAATATTAAAAGGTGATATACCCTCACCTCAAAATCCGCCCCAAGGCTGTAAATTTCATACAAGATGTCCTTATGTAATGGAAAAATGTAAAACACAGCATCCTGATTTTTATGAAGTATCAAACAATCACCAAGTAAGGTGCTTTTTGTGTGAAAATAATAATATTTAATAAAATTTTAAAATTATGATAAAATAATGTTATGGCAAATATAAGGGCATTTATACAAGAGACCATAACATATCAATTGATAATAATGTTTCTAAACCACATTAGGGAGTTTTGTGAAACATTTGGTGATATTGCATACAGGTTTATTCAGGTTATAAAATATTTGTTTACTTTTCAAATCAACCGAAAACAGTTGATAGAACAAGCTTCACGCTTTGCTGTAGACTCTTTGCCCATAACATTATCAATTGTATCATTAACTGCAATAATACTTGCTATGCAGGTAGCACCCGAAATGGTAAAGCAGGGAGGAAAAGACTATATTGGACTGCTTGTTGCACTAACAATGGTGAGAGAAATAGGTGTTATAATGTCAGGTTTTGCCATAATATCAATGATTGGTTCATCGCAGGCAAGTGAACTTGCGACAATGAGAGTAACAGAGCAAATAGATGCAATGAATGCACTAAGGGTATCACCCTTTAAATATCTGTTTTTACCTCGGGTGCTTGCAGGATTTATAATGATGCCGTTTGTAGTAATCATAGCAACAACAACAGGAATACTGGCAGGCGGATTAACAGCAATGAGCGCTGCAAAAGATGTAACGTGGCTTTGTTATATATCATCAGTCTGGCAGGGGTTATACATAAGAGATATAAACATAATGCTTTTAAAAGCAGCGTGTTTTGGCGGAACAATAAGTTTAGTAAGTTCAAGCTGCGGGTATGACGCAAAAGGCGGGGCAAGAGGTGTTGGTATTGCAACAACAAAAGCCGTTGTCTGGTCTTTTGTTACTATAGTAATAATAGATGCAATATTTGCAGCAGCATTTTATTTTTAAAAGAAGGTAAATATGTCAATACAAGTAGAATACTTAACAAAAATATTTGATAATAAAAAGGTATTGGATAATATATCTTTTAATGTAGAAGACGGCGAGGTGCTTTCAATCGTAGGTTTCAGCGGTTCAGGAAAAAGTACGATATTAAAAATACTATGCGGACTTTTAGAACCCGATGAAGGCTCAATAAAAATCAGCGAGGGTGATATTGCTATGGTGTTCCAGTATTCGGCATTATTTGACTCTTTAAATGTATTTGATAATATTTCTTTTGCCCTGCAGGAAAGAAAAGAATTTAAAGGTATGTATACAAGGCAGGACTTAAAAGAAATAGTAAAAAAGAGCCTTAATACCGTAGGTTTATCGGGAATAGAGGAAAAATTCCCGCATGAACTCTCGGGCGGAATGCAGAAAAGAGTCAGTTTAGCACGTGCAATTGTAACAAAACCCAGATATATTTTATATGATGAGCCAACGGCAGGCTTAGACCCCGTCGCATCAACCGTTATAGAGGACTATATATTAAGACTCAGAGATGAAACAAAATCAACATCTATCGTCGTAACACACCAGATGTCAACAATAAAAAGATGTTCAGATAAAGTAATTATGCTCTATGACGGACACATAGTATTTAGAGGAACTCCAAATGAACTATTATTACAGGATAATCCTTATACAAAACAGTTTGTTTCTGCCTCTATAGAAGGCCCTATGAAAATAACCGCAGACAGTTTTTAGTTTTTGTTTTTTATTGTAAAATGGATTTAGAAAAGGAAAAATATGAAATTTACATCATCATTTAAAGTCGGTATATTAGCACTATCAGCAATAGTAATATTACTTTTTACAATAATGTGGGTAAACGGAAAAACATTATCTAATGCCGAAAGACAAACCGTTACATTTAATGATGTTAATGGAATGCGTACAGGAAGCGGAGTCCAGATGATGGGCGTTCGAATTGGTCAGGTTGAAGAAATAAAACCCCATATTGAACCAGATAAAAGCTATGTTGATGTTAAATTTGTTATAACTGAACCTAATATAAATATTCCAAAAGCATCTGAAATATCCATTCAGCAATCAGGAATAATAGGCGAGCAGTTTTTGGAAATTACTCCCCCTCGTGAAAGGGTTATATATTTGCCTGAACAGGATAAAACTGAAATTCTGCACTCAGATGATAAAGTTCAAATGGAATTAGACGGTAAATATTATGATGTCGGAATTGTTAAAAAGATTGAAATTGTTGAGACAAATATGCTCCCAATAATTGTCAAAGAAAATATTAAAACAAAAAATGCTTATAAAATAAAATACATAATTAATTTACCTGGATTAATTACTCCCGCAAATTTAAAGGGGAAAATCGTAAAAGATGAAAATGAAAAAAAATTAAGAATAGCACCTCAAGAAGATATTAAGGTTCCATATCCAAAAACAAATTCACCATTTACTGTTATAGAACCAATGAGAATAGCAGATTTTCTTGAGCTTCAATACCGCAGTGCTGAATCGCTTGTTGAAACTAATGAAAGAATAGCAATGCTGTTAACAGATGATGTAATTGAAGAATTAAAACAATCCGCTTATAACATAAACGATTTAACAGAAAATACAAATATAACAATGGAAAAGGCACAGGAGCTTATTGATTTATCAAAGAGCGAATTAGAAATGTTATCATCAGAAATAAATGAATTAACTGCAAATATAAATAAACTTGCGGGTGACGAAAACTTTGCTAAAAGCGTTGCAGATGCGACAAAATCATTTGAAAGATTATCAAACAATGT
>CANQRT010000006.1 GCA_947626325.1 Candidatus Gastranaerophilales bacterium
GGCCTAAAATGGCACAAACCATTACTGCTAAACCGAATAGCGACATTGCAACACCCTTTTTGTCCGCAGGGAAGGATGATAATAAAACGGTTTGCGCAATAGGAGTCATCGGGCCTCCGCCAATACCTTGAATTAATCTGCCTAAAACCATTATGTTTAAAGACGGTGAAATGGTGCAAATAAAAGCGCCTAAAGTAAAAATAACAATACATATTTTAATTAATTGTTTACGCCCCAAAATATGCTCAAGCCAGCCTGTAAGCATTATCATGCAGGCATTAGCTACCATATAAGACGTTACAATCCACTTTGCTTCATCAGCCGTTGCTGCAAAATATCCCGATATATGAGGAATAGCAACATTTGTTGCTGTTGTAGCTAACGCTGAAAATGATGTCGGCATTAATATTGATATTGCAATTAACCAGAGCGGAATTTGATTTTTTATAATCCGTTCTTCCATTTTATTTCACCTTAACGGTCGGAACTGCACTCATTCCTGGGATTATATTATAGCCTGAAATATCATCAGTAAATTTTATTTTAACAGGAATTCTTTGAACAATTTTAACGTAGCTTCCGACTGCATTTTCGGGCGGGAATAAACTTGCTTTAGCGCCAGAAGCCATTTGCAGACTGTCAACTTCCCCATTAAATTTCTTATTTCCGTAAGCGTCAATTTTAATTTTTACCTTTTGCCCCTTTTTCATATTAGCAACTTGAGTTTCTTTAAAATTAGCAACAATCCAAACATCATCTTTAGCGATTGCAAATAAAGGCTGTGCAATTTGAACATAATTGCCTTCTTCAACGCTCCTATGAGTAATTTTGCCGTCTTGCACCGCATAAATTTTTGTGTAAGAAAGATTTAATTCATCCTGCTCGACTTGAGCCTCTAATTCCTTAACTGCTGCCGTTATTTCGTCATATTTAGCTTTTGCACTTCTATTGTTTGATTGTGCAGAGGTTAGCTTATTTTTACTTGCTTCGTAGTCTTGAGTAGAGGCTATGCCTTTTGAGTGCATTTTAGAATATCTGTCAAATTCATTTTGGGCAAAATCAAGCTCTGAAGATGTCTTTACCACTTCATTATCTGCGCTGATTAAACTTGCTTGTGTTTCTTCAAGTTTTGCTTTTGACTGCTTTAATTTAGCCTCATAATCTTTTGGATCTATTTCAAGCAATAAATCACCTGTTTTAACCTGCTGATTATCTTCAACGTATAATTTTATAACAGGGCCTGATATTCTAGGCGCAACACTGATTATATGTCCCTCTACAAACGCATCATCTGTTGATTTATAGAATATTGAGTTTATTGAAATAATAACTCCCAAAACCAATATAACTAATGCTGTTATTGCAGGAACAATTACACGTTTTTTTTCGTATATATGTCTTTTGTCCTCGTCAGTGACTAATGTTTCAGTTATTTTGTGTTCCATTGTTTTTAATATAAAATAATCTTGTGATTAAATTATATCACAAGGGAAATCTTGGGAATAGGACAATGAAAAAAACTTTTATAATACTATTTATAATTATGCTTACAGGCATGTCAGCTTATGCAAAAAAAGAAACTTCCGCACCCGAAAAAACTTTAGAGTATTTAAATATAAGCTGGTGGGAAAAATATAATGACGATTATTTAAAAGATAATTTATTGACGGTATATAAAAATAACTATGATTTAAAAAATACTGCGTTAAAAATAAAAGAAAACGAAAAAATGGTTAAAATGCAGTTTGCCAAAGAATTGCCGTTTTTAAGTTTTTCGGGCGATTTAAACAGGGATTTACAAGCTCCGCGCCAAAGGTTTGGTGAAATGGAAATACCTAAATACTCGCAATATAACTATAACCTACCCTTAACTGCAGGTTATGAAATAGATATTTGGGGTTTAAACAGGTATAAAAGAAAAAGCCTTGAACAGCAGTTAGAGTGGGAAAAACAAGCTCAAAGAGCAACGTATATTGCTCTTACTTCAGATTTTGCCGTTGATTACTTTAATTTAATTAAAGCCGATAAATTATTGCAAATACAAAATGAATTAATAAAAACTCAAGAAAAAATACTTTCAATGACACGTGATAAATATGATACAGGGCTTTGCACTATAAACGAAGTACTTGCAGAAGAAAAATATCTTACCTTGCTAAAAGAAGAAAAAAATAATCATGACTTAACAAAAAAATTGTTGATTGAAACTTTAAAAGTATACCTTGCAAATAATGATGATGTGAAACGCAATAATTATGAAAATGTTGTTATTTTAAAAGATATACCCCAAGAGTATTCTTCATCTATAGTTGAAAATCGTCCTGACTTTAAACAAAGTGAAGCAAATATTAAAAAAATAGGTTTTGATGTTAAGGCGGCAAAACGTGAATTTTTACCTAAATTTACATTAGTGGGGCAAATCGGGCTTAATGCTTATACCTTAAATACATTGTTTGACGGAGCTTCTCAGTTCTTGAATTTAGGTGTTCTGCCTTATATGGATTTATTTTCGGGCGGAAGAAAAATAGCCTTTTTAAAACTTAAAAAATATCAGTATGAAGAGGCTTTGAATGATTATCAAAAAACTATTTTAGAGGGAATAAAAGAAATGAATTCGGGGCTTATTGAATACAACATTGCAAATGATAATTATAGTGAAAGTGTAAAAAGGTTAAAAACTCAAACTAAGATATATACTCTTTCAAAAGAAAAAAATGAAATAGGCGCTAGTGCTGATATTGATACTTTATATGCAAAAGAAGCGTATTTATTAACTCAAAAAGAAGAAGTTTCAAACAAAATAAATTTATTAATCTCTACAATAGGACTATATAAGGTATCAGGAGGCTCGGATTTGTACTCTTTGAGCGGAGAAACTCTGTAGAAATTAATCACAAAATTTTAAACTAAGGTCATATTTAATTCTTTTAAAGTGTTTTTATCTTCATCTGCGTCAGAACCGAGTGTTGTTAAATAATTTCCAACTAAAATGGAATTAATACCCGCAATCAGACCTTTTTTTTGATTATCTTTTGTTAATCTTGAACATCTGCCTCCTGCATATCTTAACAAGGCTTTTGGCAGTATTATCCTAAAAATACAGATAGTTTTTAAAACTTCTTCTTCATCAATTTTATCTTTGAAATTTTCCAGCGGAGTGCCTTTTATTGGGTCTAAAATGTTAATTGGAACGGTTTTGGGATTGAGTTCTTTTAAACTTAATGCCATATCAATTCTGTCTTCTCTATTTTCTCCCATTCCGATGATAACTCCGCAGCAGCTTTCAATACCTGCATTTTTAATCATTTTTACAGTATTAACTCTGTCCTCAAATTTGTGAGTTGTACATATTTTTTCATGATAGTTCTTTGACGTGTTAATGTTATGATTGTATCTTTCAACCCCTGCTTCTTTTATTTGTTTAATCTGCTCCTCTGATAACAGCCCCAAAGAAGCACAGCAGTGTATTCCTTCTATTTCTGCAACGGCTTTTATCATCTCTAATATTTTTGAAAATTCTTTATCCGTAGGCTTTTTCCCCGCCGTAACAATACAAAACCTTGTAGCTCCATTTTCTTTAGCACTTAAAGCAGCCTTTTTAACTGTTTCAACCTCCATAAGCGGATGACAAACTATATTTGTATGATTATGCTCGCTTTGTGCACAGTATTTGCAATCTTCTCCGCATTTCCCAGTTTTTGCACTTATTATTGAACAAGCCTCTACTTCATTATGAAAGTTCGCTTCAGTAATTTTGTTTGAAATTTTTATGAGTTCATCAAGCGGTTTATCATATAATTTTAAAAAGTCTTCTTTTGTGTAATTTTCAAAGTTTTCCATTTGTGATTGCCTTTTGTATTGTCTTGTATTAAACATAATAATATTATCACAAAGGCAGTAAACGTATAAATTAATTTTGGGCTGATAATAATTTTTTGAAAAATTCTTTTATCGGATTGTTTAACTCGGTATCCTGCAAGTTCTTTAAAATAGGGTATAGAGAATTTTTATATATATACATATTCGGATGGTGGAGAATTTTTATTAATTTTTTATGCTCCTTATGGTTTGGATTTGTTATCTCTAACTCCTGTTTATATTGAGTATTTGTGCATAAGTCTTGTTTGTATTCCCAAAAAACTGGGAAGGCATTTAACTTCTGCGCAAGCTTAACAAATTTTGGCATATCTTTATAATTTACGGATGTAACTACAAAATTTAATATGAAATTAAAATTATTATTACCTTTTAGCTGAGATAGATAATTTAAATTGTTCATTAATGTATCATATAATTTTTCTCCGTTTTTAATCATTTTTCCATAAGTCTTTTTAGTTGCTGCGTGGACGGAGACTCTTATTGTATCTATTTTATTCGGAGTAATATTTAACTTATTTAGGATTACTTTATTACATAATATTCCGTTAGTTGTAAAATCAAATTTTAAATCAGGGTATTTTTGTGCGGCTTCTTTTATTAATTTTCTGCTGTGCCTTGAGCCAAAAGCATCACCAGCTGTATTAATTGTTAGTATATCTACATTTTTAAACAGGGGAAGAAAAAATGTATTAATTTTATTATTTAAAAATTCAAGTTCTTCATCTTTAAGTTTGTTTACTTTATCTCTGCATATTATGCAGGCTAAATTACATTCATAGTCATAACAAAGTTTTATTTTTTTTGGTAAATCAGTCATTACGGGCGAATAGTTTATATCATAATGCTTTTTAAAATTTGCCTGTTTGCCTTCGCCCAGTGAAAAACATCGTTCTTTATTGCATAACGAATAATCGTTGTTAAGGACTTTCTCTCTGAGCTCTCTAGCTTTTTCAGAATTCCAAATTTCTTCTAGGTTTTGATTGTTTATATTGCCGATTGAATAATAATTATTCCAGCTTGGACAGCAGGTATAAACATTACCGTCAATATGAATTTCAAGTTCTTCAAACGGCAGAGTACAAAACACCAATTGCCCTTTCTAATCTATTATTGTGTTTGATTTTACTTATTAATGCTACCTCTTTTTTTGTAAGATTTCAAGTTTAATTATTCTACCGTAAAACTTGTATCATCATTGAAAATTGCCGTTTTGCCTATTTTTTTAAGGTAGTTTTTTATGTCTTTATCTATACCTTTGATTTTTGTGTCAAAGGTAAAATACTGCCCTGAACAAGTATCGTGTAAATGTAACTCTTGATTGTATTTTTCTCTAATATATTCTTTTAACTTTGCGGCATCTTGAAGCTTTAAAACCATATAATCCCTTTTTTAAATGTTTACTAAAAAATATTACTTTTAGAATTTATAAAAAACAATCACCTTGTGTATAATTATATTTCACTCATTTGCGTTAAAATTTTAACGGTAAGTATATTGTGAATAAAAGCTATTGCAACGGCATTTGCTCTGTCTTTTGCATTTAACTTTCTGTAAATTATCTCCAAAGTTTTCTTAACGGTGCTTTTAGTAACATATAACTTCTGTGCTATCATTTTATTTTTGAACCCTAAAGCAGCAAGAGATAAATATTCAATCTCTCTAAAAGTTAGTCTTGTTTTTACTTCCGATATATCTTTTTTAAGATAATTGTATATTCCCACTGCCATGTTAAATATAATAATTGGCTTGAGATTTAATAAATATTAGTCAGTCGGCTAAATTTTTTGTGTTCTTTTAAGGCATAATTATCGTGAGGTAATATATCTGTTTTACACTCAGGTAAAGGCAAAATGTTATAGTCAATAAAAAATTTGCAACGGTATTAAATTAACCGCATGGCTATTATACATGTGGCTGATTTATATATTGTTTTACAGAATAGAACATTAATATGCTCGTTTTTAAAAGTTAATTTTATGTAGTAATGACAGAATTTTGCATAACAAACAAGGCGAAAACTTTAGCCTTAGTTTGACGGGTCGGGTAAGTAGATTTTCAAAGCGTAAGCCGTAGAAAATCACATAACGTGAATGAGGGTGTAGGCGATAGCCGTACAGCCTCACATCAGGCGAGCAACAACTCTTTTAATAAATTTGACTAGAGTTGTGCGAAGCGTGAGAACTTGCGAGCAATTTAAACAGCATAAGGATTATTGCTTCACACCTTCAAGTCGCTCACTATATGCTTCGCAAAAGCGTTCGCTATTTCGGTGCTACTTCGGCATTTCGCTTCGCTACAGCCTACGCAAAATCCTTAAAAAATCGGAACGACAAGATTTTGATGAGGGTGTAGGCGATAGCCGTACAGCCTCACATCAGGCGAGCAACAACTCTTTTAGCAATTTTAATTAGAGTTGTGCGAAGCGTGAGAACTTGCGAGCAATTTAAATAAAATATAAAATCGGAACGACAAGATTTGAACTTGCGACCCCTACCACCCCAAGGTAGTGCGCTACCAGGCTGCGCTACGTCCCGATTTTAGATTTAATTTTCAATTTTCGAGCCTGAAGCGCACTACGTGCTACCTCTCGCAAAACTTGACATTTAGTCAACTTTTGCTCGGCAGAGTCAGGCTGCGCTACGTCCCGATTTTATATTCAGTTTATCACCAAAAACTTTTTTTTCAATATACTTATTTTATTCTTACGTCACATTTTGCGGTAAGATTTCCGTTGGAGTTTTCAAAATGCTCTAAAAATAATTCGTGCAAATTTCTTCCCGTTGCTATTGATTTTGATTTCATGGCTTTTATTTCTTTGTTAGGATTTTTATCAAAATATTTTTCCGCATTTGCGATTATATATTTTTTATTTGGATTAATTGGTGTATTATTGTTAGCATTAACAATGTATTGACATAAATCATCATCAGGTGCGCCGTTTTCATAAGCCTGCATTAAATTGGTTCTATCAATAATCAATCCCGAATAGTGGATTATGGTATTATTTTCGGGACTTTCATTATTAAATTTATAGTTATCCAGAACCATTTTCAACAATTCACGTCCATTTAATTCCGTCAAAAATATTTGAGATTGATCTTCGCGTATTCCTGATAGCACATTTAATACGTTAAATTTTGAATTCTTTTTACCTGTTGATGTTGATAATGAATGCCTTATTGATGAAGAATTTAGCGCAAAGAAATCAACTTGCGGATATATTTTATTTAATTCTTCAAGAATGCTGTCGGTTACAAAATTCGCAAGAAAATTATTGCCAGACCTTACATGTGCAATATCTAATTCTTGCACTTCGGGATTTTCAGGTTTAATATAATATTTTTCTTTTAAATCAGCGCTGAATAATTTATGATATAATTTGGCAATAACGCCTTGGCAATTACTGTTATCAGGAAAAAGAGTTTTTAAGGTGATAGACTCAAGATGTCCGTCATCATTAATTTTTAATTTAGCATTAACCGTTTTTCTAAAATTTTGCGATAGCGGGATTATTGGTGTTTTATTGACAAATCTAATATCATCAAGATGATCATGCCCGTCAAAAACCAAATCAACAGGTGCTTCTTGTACAAGGTTATCTGCAAAATTTGCTCCTGTATGGCTTAGCAGTATTACTATGCCGTTAGGATTATCCTTTTTGAATTTATTAATTCTTGTTATGCAATCATTATAAGTTTTTTTATAGTCGGATTTATTAATGTAATGGCGTGATTTATTTATGTTATCTAAAAAATCAAATCCTGTTAAATGAGTTTGATATGCAGACATATTAACTGGACATATACCCAAAAACAGTATTCTATGTGTTAAATTAGGGTTTTTGCTGTCTTCAACTTCTACAATTTTTTCATTAATAACTTTTCTTCTTTTTGTTGAACGAATTAACGCAGGCGAGTCTGATAAATTAAGGTTAGTAAGTATAGTTTCAGCATTCAGTTCTGATAAAACTTCATCAAACAATGTTATATCACTGTCAAATTCGTGGTTTCCAGGTAAAAATAATGATGTAAAATTTCTTCCGCCAGCAAGTAATTTTATTTGATTAATTAATTCATTAAAAATTTCTAATTGAAATTTAGCAAGAGGTTTTTTAGGGTTATTGGAATACCCTTTTTGGTTTCCGTTTATAAACCAATCCCCGCATACTGCTAAAATATTGGCATTACCTTTTTCATTCTTTAAAAAAATATCATTTTGGTTTTGCTGCATTTTATCAAGAGCGCTGTCAGCAAGAAACATCTCACCATGAGTATCCGAAAATGAATTAATAGAAATGTTAGCGCTTTTAAATGAATTATAATTGGAAAAATTAATTATTTTACTGATTTTCATACTTTTAGTAAAACTCGTAAAAAAAAATTTTGTTTCGTGCTAAAATAAATGCGGAGTATTTTAATGAATATATGTATCATAGGTACAGGTTATGTAGGATTGGTTGCTGGTGCGTGTTTTGCAGATATGGGCAATCAAGTTATTTGTACTGATAATGATTTCAACAAAATAAATCAGTTAAAACAAGGAATTATCCCAATATATGAGCCTGGGCTTAGTGAGTTAATTGAAAAAAATGTAAAAGAAAATCGATTAACTTTTACTGAGAATATAAACTGGGCAATTGAAAAATCGAAAGTATGTATAATAACTGTAGCTACACCGCAGGATAAAGACGGCTCCTGCAATTTAAATGCGGTAATTGAAGTAGTTAAAGAAATAGCTAAGAATAGCAAAGATTATAAAGTTATAGTTAATAAATCAACTGTGCCTGTAGGTACTGCAGAAAAATTAAAACAAATAATAAAGGATATAACAAACGTTCCGATTGATATAGTTTCCAATCCTGAATTTTTAAAACAAGGAAGTGCGATAGATGATTTTTTATCGCCTGATAGAGTAATTATCGGCTCAGACTCTGATGAAGCATTAAAAATAATGCAGGATTTATATTCGCCATATTTTAAAACAAATAACAGAATAATGATAATGGATGTTAAATCTGCTGAAATGACAAAGTACACTGCCAATGCTTTTTTATCAGCAAAAATTTCTTTTATTAATGAAATCGCAAATTTATGTTCTAAAGTTGGGGCTGATATAGAGCAGGTAAGGCTTGGGATATCTTCTGACAGCAGAATAGGTAACAAGTTTTTATTCCCTGGTATCGGCTTTGGCGGAAGCTGTTTCCCGAAAGATGTTAATGCTCTTATAGCTACTGCGAAAGAAAACGGTTGTGATAGCAAAATGCTGGAAGCTATAAGGGATGTAAATGTTAATCAACGCAGAATATTTATTAATAAGATACTGGATTATTATAAGGGGAATATAAAAGGTAAAACATTTGCTATATGGGGATTATCATTTAAACCAAAAACTAATGATATGCGAGAAGCCCCCTCTATTGACATTATAAACGGATTAATTGAGTATGGTGCTGAAATAAGAGCCTATGACCCTCAAGCTATGAATAATGCCAAAAATATTTTTGGAACTAAAATTGAGTATATGAATTCGTCATATCAAACATTGGAAAATTGTAATGCTCTTATTTTGTTAACTGAATGGAATGAATTTAGAAATCCTGATTTTGAATTAATAAAATCTAAGCTTAAAGATAGAGTAATTTTTGACGGTAGAAATCAATATAACCGTAATAATTTAAAAAATATAGGATTAAATTATATAAATATTTAATTGTAAAGTTTTGCAAACTCGAAAAAAAATAATAAAAGTGTAGTAATTACAGTTATTTTCAATTTTAAAAAAAATAAATACTGATAAGTCATGAAAATTTTTGTTATAATCATGACTTCAAGATAGCAAAAAGATTTTTTAGAAGATTTTAAACGAATGTAGAGTGTATGGAAGAAAATTATGAAAATTAGTTCTATCGCAATGAATACAGGGTATTTAAAAGGCAGGGCGGCCGAGCACTCGTTAAGCAGCGGAGGCATGAATGCGTATTATGAGAGTGCAAAAAAAAGATTGAGTAATAATGAACAAATAAACACGACCATTGGATTGAATTCCAATGGTCGTGCGAGTTTTAAAGGCGGAGTTCCCCTGCTTCACAAGGCGGCGGAATTTACCTCCAAAAATCCATTGGTAGCAGAAGCTCTGTTTGCTCTTCTAATAACCTGCGGATTAAGACCTTTAACAATAATGGCAACAGCTAAAACAGATGAAGATAAGGAAAAATGTTCTTATCAGGCAGCAAAATCAATTTCATCAGGTGTAGTTGGTTTGGCAGTTACTGCATTAATTGGAACAGTTATTGCAGCTGCCGCAGCTGCTGCAAATGGCAGA
The DNA here is from genome assembly GCA_947626325.1 of Candidatus Gastranaerophilales bacterium. Taxonomy (GTDB): domain Bacteria; phylum Cyanobacteriota; class Vampirovibrionia; order Gastranaerophilales; family Gastranaerophilaceae; genus Avigastranaerophilus. The sequence continues at coordinate 10,201 of CANQRT010000006.1, forward strand.
GGTGCTTTTAAAATGCCTGAAGAAATGAAACAAAAATCAATGGAAGTTGTTAAAAAAGGTGTTGAGGCTTTAAATAAATTAAAAGATGAATTAATTTCCAGCGGTAAAGAAAGTGAATTGGTTAATCAAATTACGAATGTTATAAATGGTGAAGCTTCAATAAATTTGGAAATATTTAAAGAAGCTGGCAAAGGTGCTGAAGAAAACTTTATTAGAAAAATTGAACAAACTGCACCTAATGCTAGTGAAGCCGTTGCAAGAGCATTAAAAGAACAAAAAATATTAAATAATTATCCTAAAACTGCAAAAAATGTAATAGATAAGATGTTTCAGCCTATATTTATGCCGATAAGGGCAAATATAACGGTTGCATTAGTTCCAACTATACTCGGGCTTTTAGGATTAAGTAAGACAGGTAAAAAACCAAAAGTAAAACAACCAAAAGAACAGCCTTATAACTTACTAAATTATGTAACAGTTCAAACAGATAAAGAAAAAGAGTTATTTCAATCTTTTGCGGGGGTAGCTAATCATGAAAATAAATAGTATAACACCAGTGCAATATAAAAATACAACAACTTCGCCAAGGATGAATAAATCACAAACAAATCCTGCATTTAAAGGTATAGTTCCCCAGCCTGTAGTAAATGGTTTATCTAATTTTTATGAGGGTGTAGCATCAAAAGGCGGGTTCCAAAAGTTTATAAAATGGTTTAGTAATTCAAATAAATCATTTACACATTTAATGGTAGGTGAAAGCATTTTCTTATCAGGATTTTATATGATAAATACTTTAAGAAACAAAAAAATTAAAAAAGAGCAAAAACCTCAAATGGTTATAAATGATGCCTTAACCTTGGGTGTTTCAACTGCAGGTGCTTATTTATTAGATGATAAGATTACAAATGTTGTAAGTAAATTAGCTGAAAAATATTTTGTTAATCATAAAGATTTCTATGCACAATTAGGTTCAAAAATAAAAGAAGCAGCAAATGAAGATTTAGTAAAGAAAGTAGCAGAAGCTGTTAAAGTAAATGAACCTGAAAAATTAAAAGCTGGGGTTGAAAATGTAGCGAAATTCGCAGGTGAACAATTAAAAGGACTTGTAGGAAAAGAAGGTCAGTTAAAGGCATTCCAAATAACTCCAGATAAATTAAGTGAAGTTCAGAATTCAATAAAACAAGCAGTTGTTAACAATGCAGGCGATGTTCAAAAAGCGTCTGAAGCAGTTAAAAATGCGGCAAGTGATGCTTTCAATTCATTAGCTGCAAGAGCTGAGGCTGATAAGATAATTCCTGGAATTAATAAATTAAAGACAATTGTAATTTTTGGTATAATTTACAGATACTTAGGCCCTGTTGTTATTACACCTATTGCTAATAAGATAAGTGCTAAGTTCTTTGATAAAAAGAAACCAGAAAATCAAAAATAAAAAATAAAAAAGAGGCGTTAGCCTCTTTTTTTTGACTTTTAAAAATAAATCATTAAATCTAAACCAGGTATGAATATCCCATAAATTATATTCCGTAAAGCAAGCGGGCTTATCTTAATATAACTTAACAAAAAATGAGCAAAAAATTAAAGTTATGAAGAAAACCTGCCGATAACATGTTCAGAGTAACAAGAAACGGAGAAACAAAAATGGGCTTAGCAGCTTCACAAGCAAGATTTTTAGGCATAACGGCAAGAAAGTCAAACATAGAATATGAAGGACAGCAAGTAAACCAGCAAAGGACTGCGCTGGCTGAAGAAGTTAATTCATTATATAGTAAATTATTAGCTTTAGATGTACCTGTTGCACCTGATGCAACAAAATATTATGAAACTGATTATTCATTTTCAGTAACCAGTTCTGCTGGATATGACGGTGACTATTTAATAAAAAGTTACTATCAAAACGATGACGGAACATATCATGTAAATGCAACAAGATCATATAAAAAGAATGTTGCAGTTGGTACTCAACTTCAAAATGCTTCAATATCCAAAGGTAAACTTGAAAATGGTCAAGTACAAGAAGAGTCTGAAGGTGATGAAGATAAAATTTATTTAACAACACCTGATGGAGTTTTTGAATTAACACAAGCTCAAAACGCTGCAAGTATGATAAGTTTAATTAACTCTACATACGGTGAAGACACTATAACAGATGAGCAATTATATTTCTACAAAGACAATAACGGGGTAAGCCATTATATTGATAAGGCTGTTATCGATAGCTGGACTGAATCAGAAAAAGAACCAAAAGAAGAATCAAACGAAGAAAAAACAAAACTTCCAATAACCTCATATATAAGCGATAACAAAGATGTAACTGAAAATATAGTATTTGAAAGTGCTACTTTAACTCTTGATGCAAATGGTCGTGTTTCTGGCATTTCAGCAACTGATCCAACAACAAGTACTTCACTATTTTCAAATGCAGAGGTTGATACAGAAAGAGTATATGACCAAGAAGGTTATGATGCTGCATTAAGAGATTACACTATGAGCAAAGATGAATATGACAAAATGGTTGCAGATTTAAATGCTCAAACAGAATCTTTGCAAGAGCAGGATAAAGTTCTTGAATTAAGGTTAAATCAAATAGATACAGAACAACAAGAACTTAAGACAGAATTAGATGCTATTAAAGAAGTGTTGAAAAACAATATTGAATCAACATTTAAGACATTCTCATAAAAAATAAAACAGGTTAGCAAACACAAATAAACACAGGATAAGGAATGTAGAAGATGAGTTACAAAAATGACAGTTATTTAGTAATATCAAACAAGTATGGTACGTTAAGCAGTGACGCAAAAGCCATGTTATTTGAAACTTATGACTTGTTAAGAGATATAACAGTCAGCGGTTCTGCAACAGACGGTGCAGGGTTTGGTACAGCTGGTAGTTTCTTATGGAAAATAGCCAGTATGATAGCTCCTGGTTCATTTATGTCAACCATGGGCGGAGGTACGGCTCTTAACATACCTGGTACTTCTTATTGGTCACCATCAAATGCAACCAGTGCTTCAAATTCTGCATTCGGTATTGGTTCATTATCTCAATATTCAGGTTTTACTGGAGGAGCAAGCCCGATAGTTCAAGGTTTTGGTTCTTCAGCAGCCGAAGGCGCTGTAACTGGCGGGGCTTCAACATTGACTACAGTATCAGATATTGGTGGTTCTACCGCTTTAAATGCTTTAACCTATACAGCAGGTCTTGCTTCTGGGTTTGGTTTTGGCGACAGTTTCTTACTTCCTGCAGCAGGTATTGTATCAGGATTTGGCGGTATTTTACAGGCTATGTCACCTTATTTGGGTTCACTTGGACTTGGTACTACATTAATTGGTAACTTATTGCAAGGTTGTTCTAGCGCTCCTCTTGCGGCATATCAAAAAGTTACAAGCAGTATTTTAAATAACGCCGATGTTGTACTTGAAAATAAAGTTAAAAACATAGAAACTGTTTGTAAGATGTTAGATGCCCAAAATGATGTAGTTAAAAAGATGTTAAAAGAAGACATTGACGGAATGAAAGATAAAGTTCAAAACCTTGCTTAATTAATTTATTTTTCTTGTTACTCAGCCCTCATTTGAGGGCTTTTTTACGTGTATAATATTTTTATGAGCAAAGTTATAAATAAAAATTTTTTTAGAGAAAATACGGTTAATACTGCGCAAAATTTATTGGGCATGGTCTTGTGCCGAAGAATTGAAAAAGGGAAAATACTGCGAGGAAAAATTGTTGAAACAGAGGCTTATACGCAGGAAGAACCCTCTTGTCATGCATATAGAGGTAAGACCAAGCGCAATGCACCAATGTTTGAAGCTGGCGGTATATCTTATGTGTATTTTACTTATGGAATGCATTTTTGTTTAAATATTGTGACAGAAAATAAAGATTACGGCTCTGCTGTTTTAATTAGGGCTATTGAGCCGTTAAATGATTTCTGTACTAATACAAACGGGCCTGCTAAATTATGTAAAGCTTTAAATATAACTAAAGATTTAAATGCAATAAATGTATGTTCAAATAAGTCACCTTTATGGATTGAGTTTGGCGATAAAGTTGAGGATAAAAACATAATAAAAAAATCAAGAATTGGTATTAATCAAGCAACAGAACTAAAATGGCGATTTTATATAAAAAACAATAAATTTGTATCCAAGCCTTAATCCAGAGCCAATTTATATACTTTATTTTTATTTATCCCGTATAGTTTAGAGATTATTATTGAAATATCTTTAGCAGAAAAATTTTCTTCCTTTAAGAGCTTAATTTTTTGATTTATTTCATCATCATTTTGTTTTGGAGTATGTTCAAAAACCATTACTGCTATTTCGCCTTTTAGCGGATTTGTTTTATAGTATTCAATAATATGTTGTACGGAATTAATTTTAACTTCTTCAAAAACCTTGGTTAATTCCCGTGCTACTGCAATTTTCAAATCTGCACCATAATTAATTAACAAATTTTCAAGAGTATCTATGAGTCTATTTGGTGACTCATAAAAAATACAGTTAGTATGCTTAAATTTATTTAAAATTTCAATCTGCTGTTTGTTATTTCTGGGAATAAATCCTATAAAAGCAAAATCTTCGCTGTTTCTTGGTACTTGGCTTAAAAATACATTAATAGCGCAAGCGCCTGGAATTGATGTTATTTTTACATTATTTTTTAATAAAGTATCAATTAAAACACTTCCAGGGTCTGAAATTAAAGGAGTTCCCGCATCAGATACAAGTGCAATTGTTTTGCCCTGTGTTAATAAATTTAATATTTTTTCACTGCGCTCTTTCTCATTAAATTTATGACAATCAAACAATTTTGCGGTGATATTATATTTTTGTGCAAGAATTTTAGTTACTCTTGTATCTTCGCAAGCAATATAATCAACATTTTTTAAAGTTTCTATTGCTCTTAACGTAATATCTGCAAGGTTCCCTATAGGAGTTGCTACGATGTAAAACTCGGCAGACATTGTTTATTGAGCCTTTCTGCCTTTGATTGGATTTGATGCTAGGTTTAAAAATGTTTTATTTAATCCCGTAACATCTAAAAGTTTACTTACATCGGGATTAACATTTTGGATTGACAAGGTTTTGCTGTTTAATAACGCTAATTTTTGCAAGTTTAAAAGAGTCTTTATTGCTTTTAAATCAATATTTTCTGTAGTAGAAAAATCAATTACAATATTACTTGCTTTTTCAAAATCAACATTTTTAATATTATTAAAAACTTCCGAGGCACTTAAAACTTGCATAAATATATTCATCCGTTTGTTGCATAAAAATATATTAATATTTTATTTAAAATAATGCAAGTGTTAACCTGCTTTTCTGATTTCCTGCGGAATATCATCATAAGTATTTGTAACAAGTTCCTGCGGAATAGTTACAACAGAGCTTTTAAAACTGCCCGTAACCTTGTAATTCATTGATGGAAGTACATCCTGACGAAGATTATTTTTATTTCTCAAGGTTGCATTATATGAATTAATAGTTTTTGCTTTTAATTTTTTAGGAGTTTGAATATTTTTTGTTTGCTTTTTGGGCTTAAATAAAGCAATAAGTGCAAAGAAAATTAATCCAAATGGGAGAAAATAGTTATTAAAAGAGTCATTATTAATATTAGCTTTTGTTAAAGTACCGTCATATAAAGAGTTAATAAATATTTGAGCATTGTCAATATTTCTGCCTTGAATATTTATTGACGTATTATAAGCATTTTTCTTTTGAACAATTACATTATTTAGGTCTGAAGCTGTATCATAAGAAATTTCAATGTTGTCGGCAGGGATTGCAGAATTAACAGTAAAAGCCAAAGAGTTGGTATCTTTGCTTAATTTGCTTATTTTAACAGGTTTATCTGTGTTAAGTATAATATTGTAATTGCTGTTTTCTCCCTGATTAATATCAACGGAAGAAATTACGTTAAAATCGGCAAAAGAGGCTAAAGATGTAAAAAACAGCGTTGCCGATAAAATAAATAACCTTACAAAACTAAACTTAATCCTCAAAACCATTATATCTCCGACGATTACTTATATCCTTGTAGAATTATTTTAAAATTTTTTCAAAATAAAAACATCAATCCAACGGTTTATAAAATTATCTAAATCTAAAGATTAATAGTTTATGATTTTTGGCAATAATAGTTAGTTATAAATTTTAAACATTCTTGCATTAAAAGTTAAAAAATAATACTATAAATAAGTAATAAATAATAATTCTGCAAGGGGTAGGCATGTTTGAGTTTCTTTTTAAAAAAGCTCCGAAAGAAAATAGGTCGGAGATAATTAAAACCAATTTTAAAAAAATAAAAGAGTTCTATGGAAAAGAAACGATTTCTTATGAACGGAAAAAGGAGTTAGGCGACTTAATTGAAAAATACGGTTATCTTCCGTATTCGCAAGCAAGAGCGCTTGAAGAATTGAATGAGGCGGAAACAATATTCTGCCTTGAAAAAAAACTGGAAATTAATAAAACATTTAAGGATAATGAGCTTTGGTTTGATGAAGACTCTATAAGTGCGGTTAAAAGAGCAGGTTATGCAAATGCAGATTGGATAAAACGAGAACAGCATGATATAAAATTAATTAATCTGGCAGGACTCGGCAACGGTGCAGAAAATTCTGCTCCTGCAAAATTTATTGATTGGTTAAAACAAATTATTATTTTACCCTCGGGAAATACTTTGCAAGGCGTTATGTCATCTACAATATACTTAGTTCCATTTCAACCGAGAGATTTTGGCAATGCTTATTTAACCTCAAGCAGTGAAGAAGTAAGTGAAAGATTAACTGATGAAGGGCTTAGACAAAACGGAATAACAGCTAAGGAACAGATAAAATTATTTATAGCCCTCTCTCAGCTTGCAGGACATCCCGTAATATATGATGTTTTTCCTCAAAACGGCAGATATTCAAAGACTGTTTTAGTTCATCCAGAGCTTGCAAGGTGGATTGATGTTAAATTTTTAACAGAGGAAATATCAAAATCTTTAAACTATGCTGCCATTAAGCTGTCGAAAGAATTTGATGAGGATGATGTTACTATAGTTAGAAATATTTATAAATCGACCTTAAAAAGCGGTTCTATTGATTTAACACCAGAGTTTAAGCCTATATATAACAGATTTAATGAAGAACTGGAGCAAAAGAAAAAAGAACTTTCTAATTTTATGACACGCCAAGAGGAGCAGAAGAAGCTTCAAAAGCGGGTTAAAAATATTATTGCTAAAATAGAAGGAGTCAATCCAAAGAAAATCAATAAAGATACTGATATTACCAAACGCGGAGAAATAATTAATGCTCTTATTGATGAGGGATTATGGACTCTGCCTGACGGTGCGTGGTGTTCAAGCGGAATTCCCGTTTTTGAAAAAATGTCAGAGGGCGGGGCTTATCCTATATTTACTCATTATGATGCAAACGGGCATGATGTAACAAAATTCGCAGATTCTGACTGCCAGACTCCTTATTATTTTGTATATCTTGAAAATGGAGAGTATAACCTGCCTGCTATTAATTTCTATTTGAAATATTTGCAGGACTTGCAGGAGGAATATAACTTTGACGGCTTTAGAATGACTCATTCCGATTTCGTTGTGGATGAGATGAGTGAAAAAGATTTAAGACCTATAAGTTACCGTGCGCCAAGAATGGTATTAACAAAAGCTAATGAAATATTAAAATCAAAAGTACCGTATTTCGCTTCTATGGCTGAATATAGATTATGGGGTGCATATTTAAAAGAATATCATCAGAATATGAAATTTGATATTCTCTGGGGCAATGATACAAAAACCGATTATGAAAAAATCCCCTCCGAGGTTATTGCCAATAATAGAGAATTGCAGGAGTATAACGGCTCTATTTATAAAAGTTCTCTGCTTTCTATATTAAAAACGTATAACAACCAAGACGGTGATTTTAGAACTGTTAACAGATATATTGGTTTAATGGATTTTAATGAGGCAATATTTAAGTGGTTTAAATTTAAGTTTTTACCTGCAGGCAGGCTTGCACAGCGTCCTTGTATGTATGTTGACGGTGATGAATCGTTCTCTAAAGACGGTATTGAAGCGACAATACAAGAAGAAGTCTCTTTAATCCGTGATAGAAATGATGAATTTTATGATAAATTTGATGCAATAAGAAGATTTGCCGTAAATAATGAATTGACTTTAAATGGCGAGGCGCAGATTATTAATCAGCAGAAAAACGGTTTTGTAAGCTGGATGATTTCAGAGGAAACTGTTAAAGAGTCTTTAATTATCGCAGCTAATTATCTCCCAAGTGAAGAAAAAGTGCTAAAACAAAATATAGATGGGACTATGGAATATACTATCAAAAATAATAGCTGCATAGAGAATAAAAAAATAGAAATTCCAGGTGATTATGAATTAGAATGCGAATATATTTATGAAGCCGATAAAAAAGAGTTTATTCCTCACTATTGCGGTAAAGATGTAAAAACAATTGAAATAGAAAAACTTGAACCTTCGGAATTTAGGATATTTAAAATTAAAAGATAATAATGAAAATAAAAAATTTAACTCTAAAAGAAAAAATATCACAAATGCTGATAGCAGGGTACAATGGCGTTGATTTTAAAACAGATAAATCATTTCTAAAGCTTGTTGACTCTAAATTAGGCGGAGTTATATTTTTTACCCAGAATATAAAAAGTCAAAAACAGTTTAAGGAACAAATAAAAAATCTTACAGAAACTGCTAAAATTCCTATGTTTTACTCAATAGACCAAGAAGGCGGGAGAGTAGAGCGAACAGAAAAAATCCATAACGGTAAAAAGTATTTAAGCTCAAAACCTGCATTTGAAATGGGATTATCTTTTTTACAAGATCAGACAAAGCAAATTGCGCTTGAACTTAAAAATTACGGAATAAATATGAACTTTGCACCCGTTTTAGATGTTAATACAAACGAATTAAATCCTATAATTGGGGAAAGGGCTTATTCCAATAAGCCAGAAGAAGTTATATCAGCTTCAAAGGTAGTATTAAAAGAGTATGAAAAATACGGAATTATAACGGTAGGAAAGCATTTTCCAGGACATGGCGCAGCATCAGCAGACTCTCATAAAACTCTGCCTATTATTGAATTAAATGAAAAAGAATTAAGGGAAAAACATATAAAGCCTTTTGAAGAAGCAATAAAATTAAATATCCCTGCAATAATGGCAGCTCATGTACTATATCCCGCTTTAGACAGCGAATATCCTGCTTCTGTTTCTGCAAAAATAATAAACGGAATATTAATAAATGAATTGAAATTTAAGGGGCTGATTATAACTGATGATATGGAAATGAATGGAATAAAAAACTTTACGCCTTATGAAGCCTGCTTAACTGCTATTAATGCAGGGGTTAATATGTTTATTTTTAGAAGTGCCGATAATAATATCATTGAATTGATTGAAAAACTTGAAACAGCTGTCAAAGATAATATTATTTCGGAAGAAAAAATTAATAATTCCGTTGAAAAAATCCTAAAATTAAAATACCGATATGGAATTATCAAATAAGGTATAAACTTCGATGAATTTTCTCCGTATTTTAAAAAAAACGGAGGAACTATGAGGAAAATTATTATAACTTTATTTGTGCTTTTCGCATTTACAAATACGGTAAAAGCAGCGCAGGATTTAGAATTATCTGATATTATCAAGCAAGCTAGAGAGGCTGAGGCAATGCAAAAAAATCAGCAGGATAATATGCAAAAATCAATTCAGCCTGTTAAAAATGAAACTGCTCAAAAAACTAACGGCGAAAAAAGTGCTGAGGAAAAAATTAATCCTGCAGAAATACTCGAAAAATAAAATCAATCTAAATATATTTAGTTTCAAGTGTTGCTTAATATTAGTAAAACAGTTACTATAGTTATGTAAATAATATCGGAGATAAACGTGTTTAATATTAAGTTTCATTCGGCTAAAGATAAAAAATTAATAAAAATGTATACTACGGCTAAAGTAATAACAATCATTTTAGCCGTTTTTGCAATTGTGTTTGTTAACTATATACTTGCTAATGAGTTTATATCCGCTGAAAAGTACATGGAACAAGCTGTAGAACAAACAGCGTCAAACTTACAAGGTCGAATAAAAAACTCTACAAATGAAATGCGCGTGCTTTCCGCTAAATTATCAAATGAATGTACTGATTTTAGTGAAAAAACAATCTCAACTTTCTTAAAACAGCATATAAATGATTATGATTATTATAAATTAATTTTTGTTTTTCCCGACGGGCATACAATAAGGTATCAAAAGGGAATTGGCTTTTTACCGTCGAACAGTCATAAAAATGATGAAAGATTTAAAAAAGCAATAGAAGGTACATCGGTATTTTCGACAATCCGTCCTGCGGAAGATACACCCTCTGGATACGTTAATGAATTCGGAGTTCCTGTTTATAATTCTCAAAAGAAAATTGCAGGGGTTATAGCCGCTCAAATTTATGCGGGTAATTATATAAAAATTTTAGGCTATAATAATTATAATCAAAACGGTTACTCTTATATTATTGATAAAAACGGAAATTTTATTTTAAAACCCTTGCGGGATAAAGATTTAACTCTTAATTTCTTTGATAGAAAAATTAAACTTCTGAAAACAACTAAGCAGAAAATCTTACAACAAATTAATGAAAATGGTAAGGGTGTATTTTTATTTAAACAAAATAACGAAAAATATATTGCTGCATTTGCAATAATAGGTGAACAAAACGGATATGTTTTAACTATACTTCCAATTCAAGTATTAATGCTGCATATAGATAAACTTTTGCTGGGGATTTCATTTATTATCTTAATTTTCAGTATTTTCCTTATATCCTTAATGTACTACAGTAATAAATTACTGAAAAAGCATGAAGAAACTATCTATAAAATAGCTTTCACTGATAATATTACAAAGGAGGGAAATAAAAACAAGTTTATACTGCAGGCTCAAGATATAATAACGGCAAATAGAAACAGTAAATTTGCAATGATTACGGTTGATATAACCCGTTTTAAAGCTATAAACGAACTGTACGGATTTAACAGGGCTAATGAAATTTTAAAAGATTTTTATGAAATATTAAAACGCAGTATTACAAAGAATAGCATTTGTGCAAGAGATTACGCCGCCTCTTTTGTTATTTTATATGAGTATACAAATCAAGACTTTATTGTAAAAGATTTCATTGAAAAAGTACAACGCGAAACAGAGTATTACAATGAACATAAGATGAAAAAAATGTCATCTGAGGATGAAAATATAATAATTAATGCAAAGTTAAATTTATCTTTTGGCATTTATTTAATTGAAAGTAATGACTTTTCGGTAAATGAAATGTGTGAAAAAGCCTATATCGCTCAAAGAAAAATTAAAGGCGATGTTATACATTCTTATAAATTTTACGATGAAACAATAAGAAACGAATTATTGCAGGATAAATCTATTGAAGATGAAATGTATAAGGCTTTAAATAACAAAGAATTTAAAATGTATCTTCAGCCTAAAGTTGATTTAAATACAAAAGAATTATACGGAGCAGAAGCACTTGTAAGGTGGATACATCCCGAAAAAGGATTAATACCGCCGATAAATTTCATTCCGCTGTTTGAACGCAACGGCTTTGTTATAGAGGTTGATAGATGTATTTGGAAGCAGGCGTGTGAGTATTTAGAAACTCGAAAAAACGAGGGCAAAAAATTATTTCCTATTTCCGTTAATGTATCAAGACTTCATATGAATAATGATGTATTTATGGAAGAATTAAAAATGCTTACTCAAAAACATAATATAGAGCCAAAATATTTGGAATTGGAATTGACGGAAAGTGCCTGCTATAACAATGAAGAACGTTTTAAAGAGATTACGGCAAAATTAAAAGAAGCGGGTTTCACAATAACAATGGATGATTTCGGTACGGGATATTCATCTTTAAATATGTTAAGACATCTCAGTGTTGATATTTTAAAGTTAGATATGGGTTTTATTAAAGATACAATAAATGATAAAAAAGGGAAGATAGTAATAAACAATATAATAACAATGGCAAACCAATTAAATATGCTGACAGTTGCAGAAGGTATTGAATTTGATGAGCAGGCTGAATTTTTAAGAAATGCAGGCTGTAAAATAGCTCAAGGCTACTTGTATGGAAAACCAATGCCAAAAGATGAGTTTACGCTCAATTGTGCAGAGAAGTTATTTATTTAAAATATTTTTAATTGTTATGCCAAGCAAGGCAGGATTTTTGCAAACCGTAACACCAGCATTTGATAAAGCGTGCATTTTGCTTTCTGCAGTTCCTTTATTACCAGAAATAATAGCGCCTGCATGCCCCATACGTTTGCCTTTAGGTGCGCTTAATCCTGCAATAAAACTTACAACAGGCTTTGTAACATAATTTTTAATATACTCTGCGGCTTCTTCTTCAGCGCTTCCGCCTATTTCACCAATCATACAGATTGCTTTTGTCTGCTCATCTTTTTCAAAAGCCTCAAGAACATCAATAAAATTAGTACCTATAACAGGGTCGCCGCCGATACCTATACACGCTGACTGACCTAATCCAAGATTTGTGAGCTGATAAACCGCTTCATAAGTTAATGTACCGCTTCTTGATATAACTCCGACAGCACCTTTTTTATGAATATCCGATGGCATTATACCTATTTTACATTCTTCTGGAACAATTAATCCTGGGCAATTAGGCCCTATAAGTCTTGCGCCATTTGATTTAACGGCAGCTTTTGCATTAAGCATATCATAAACGGGAATTCCCTCTGTTATACATACTATTAATTTTATTCCAGCCTCTGCCGCCTCTATAATTGCATTTGAAGCAAATTTAGCAGGTACAAATATCATACTTGCATCAGGATTTACCTCTTTTACAGCTTCTTTAACACTATTAAATACATTTACGCCCAGAATTTGCTGTCCGCCTTTATTTGGAGTAACTCCGCCAACTAATTTTGTACCGTACTTTTGACAGCTTTGTGCGTGAAATGAACCTTCTTTTCCCGTAATTCCCTGCACTATTAATTTTGTATTTTTATTAATAAATATAGACATTATATTTTTTTTATTACCTCTATTGCTTCATTTAAGTCATTAACAACAGTAAATTTTAACCCCGAATGATTAAGAATATCAGCGCCCTCTTGTTTATTTGTTCCCTCCATTCTGACAATAACGGGGATATTTATGTTAAGAGTTTGAATAGCATTTTTAACTCCCTGCGCAAGAAAATCACAGCGCAATATTCCGCCAAATATGTTAATAAAAACAGCTTCAAGATTTTCATCCGACATTAAAAGTTTAAACGCTTTTTCAATCTTCTCGCTGCTTGCTCCGCCTCCGACATCAAGGAAGTTAGCGGCATTTTTACCTGCCAGCCTGATTATATCCATAGTCGCCATTGCAAGCCCTGCACCGTTTACCATACAGCCAATTGTGCCGTCTAATTTTATATAATTTAATCCGTCTTTTTGGGCTTGAAGCTCGTAAGGGTTTTCCTCTGCTTCATCTTTTAATGCCAAAATATCATCATGTCTAAACAGTGCATTATCATCAAAGTTAATTTTTGCATCAAGTGCAATCACTTCACCTTGTTTGGTTACAACTAAAGGATTAATCTCAACCAGCAGTGCATCTTTTTCTTTTGCAAGATTGTATAAAGAGTTTATAATATTAATTATCTGCCCGTTAATATTATCATTAAATCCAAGTTTTTTAACGGTTTCCAAAGAATTAAAATCTTTATTTATTAATTGAGTATAAATTTTTTCTGGTGAAGTTTTTGCGGTTTCTTCAATATCCATACCTCCGTTTGAAGAAATTATCAACGAAATTGCTTCATTAGCACGGTCAAAAGTTAAGCTTAAATAAAGCTCTTTATCAATATCAACAGCCTGTTCAATCAATATTTTATTGACCTTTTTAGCTCCTGCCTGCGAAGATACAAGCTCCATACCAAGTATATCATCAGCGCATTTTATGGCAGTTTGATAATCTTTTGCTATTTTTACTCCGCCTGCTTTGCCTCTGGCGCCTGAGTGCACCTGTGCTTTAATTACGCACGGAACACTAAAGTCATTAATTATTTGTTCTATATCTTCTTTTTTTTCGCATAAAACAGATTTAGGAACTTTTATTCCGTATTGTTTAAATAATTCTTTTGCTTGATATTCGTGTATTTTCATTCTGTTTTTTCTTCTCTTAAATATACCATTAAAATTGCACACAAACTCCAAAAGATAAATTGGATTTGTGGTCTAAAGTAAACTGTATCAAATAATCCATGCACCATAACCGCTATAATTCCGATTAATGCAGAAAATATAATTATTTTTTCGTTTCCATAAATACCGCTGTATAGTTTTTTTATACCGTCATAAATTAAAGAACCTATAAAAGCTATATATGAAATAAGCGCAAATATACCGCTTTCGACTGCCAGTTCTAAAAATACACAGTAACAGCTTAATGCATCAAATCCTGAGAGCATATAAAGGCCGTATATTTCTCTAAATACTTTATTTCCCACGCCTATTCCGCATATCGGATTATCCAGAAACATTTGCCAGCTTGAATGATAAACATTTAATCTAAATGAAGTGGAGGTATCACCCCTCATTATAAATACCGTGGTTTAAAAAGATGAAAGCGGCTGCAGATGTTATTAAAAGAGGTATATATTTTTTAATTTTACCGAATGTAATTATTCCAATACCCAATATCATTGTAAACAAAGCAAGATAAGCACCTCTGCAGCCTGTTAAAAAGATGACATAAGCAGTTAAAAGCGAACAAATTGACCATATAATAGTATTTACTGTTTTTTTATTTTTAATAGATATTCCAAGCATTGCAATAACGGCAGGGAATGAGGCTATTAAAAATCCGCCGAATAAATTGGGATTATACGGCTTTAATGTTCCGTAAACTCTTGATAAAACATCTTCGGGATTTACATAACTTGTATCCTGCCATGTAGAGATATTTTCTACCCCGATATAATTTTGAACAAGACCTATTACACTTTCAATCCCTGTAATAATTGCAATTGTCAATAAAATTATAGGTATAAATTTCTTTCCCTGCTTTAAAAATTGGCATAGAGCAAAGTAAAAAGAAATATATATAACTGTTTTCATAAATCCATAAAGACTTTGAGGAAGCATTGAAGACGTAAAATTAGATATTAAGCATATTAACAGGTATATCAACAAGAAAAAATTACATTTTTCAAGTTCTATTTTTTCGCCTTTCGTTATTAATACCTTAAAAAACACTAATAAAGGGGCTAAAATTGCAATAATACCTAATGTTTCAGTGTTCGCAACGGTAGAAATAATGTATGTTAAAAGAATTACAAACAAAATTAGATAATCAATTGATGATAATAAAAAACTGTTTTGTCTTATTTTGTCTGTTTTACTTTGAATTGCACTCAAGCAAAAGTTTATAAAATCAAATATTTTAGACTCTAATATTTTCATTGTTGATTTTAATTTTCTTCAACCTCGTAAACGCCAGAGATAGTACCTGAATATTTATATTTTTCACCCTCAATAACAACAGGAATACCCATTTTAATTTTATTCCCGCCTGCAACGTACCCGTCAGAAGTCTTTTTAGCTTTATCTTCAAGTCTTATAATAAAGTCGTAAAGATTAGGGGTTGAAACATCTTCGGCAACAATGTATCCTTTTTCATTATTAGCTGGAATTATAGTAACACGTGGACGTCCATCCAGTGCAACTATTTTAAGTTTTGTATAAGGTACATTTCTTATTGTAATAAAAGCATCATCACCTGATTGGAACGGGGCGACTCTATCTGAAATTGTAACTCCTCTAAAAAATACTTCAAACTGAATTGTTGTTTCTTTTTCTATCGGCAGATTAGAAAAGTTCTTTTTCTTGACCAAAACAAAAGTGCCGATACCGCCAAGCAAAATAACCAGTAAAATAATTATATAGTCAGTAATTTTTAATTTTTTAAATATATTCATAATTTCTCCTAAAATTTAATTTTAAAAATATTTAAATCCATTTTATCCAAAACCGATTTTAGCATTGGAACAGTTGTAACAGCACAGCCAAATGACCTAATAACGATACTTGCTGCGAGATTGCCAAGTATTGCTGCATTTTTTTTGCTCATACCAGCTGCGAGTCCTAAAGTAAACGCAGCGACAACAGTGTCGCCTGCACCTGTAACATCAAAAACATCGGTTTTATTAAATACGGGGATTTTTTCATAATTCCCGTTATTCTCAAATAATGCCATTCCGTCGCCTCCAAGGGTAATTAACACGGAGTCGGCATTAGTTTTTTCAAGCATAATTTTACCAGCCTGTTTAAGTGTTTGTTCATCTTTAATAAATAAACCCACATATTTTTCTGTGTCGGGCTGGTTTGGAGTCATTGAAGTAACTCCATTAAACCTGTTTAAATCCTTTTGAGAGTCAACAACAATAATCTTATTATATTTCTTGCAAAGTTCAATCGCTTTATTTATAACCTTATCAGTAAGTATTCCAATGTTGTAATCGGATAAAATAACTGCGTCGTGCTTAGGTATTGCAATTTCCATTTGAGCCAGCACTTTGTTTTCAGTTTCAATAGAAATCGGGTTAATGGTTTCACGGTCAATTCTAACTATTTGCTGTGTAACCGATTGAGAACAGGAGCCAGATATCCTTGTTTTAACTGTAGTTGCACGGCTTTTATCCTGCACCATATATTCGGTATTAATCCGTGCTTCTTTAAAAGTGTTTAAAAGTATAGGGGCATAGTAATCATCACCGTATAATCCTATAACACTGACCTTTCCGCCGTTTAGTGCAGATAAGTTGTGAGCGGCGTTTGATGCGGCACCAAGTATGATTTTTGTATTATAATGGCGTAAAATAAGCACAGGGGCTTCTCTACTCATACGGTCAGTTGTGCCGTATACCATTTCATCAATAGCCATATCCCCGATTACAAGTATCGACGGTTTTGATAAATTATCAAGTCCTTTTATAATTTCTTCTTTATCTACCGTAAACATATTTTACTCTCCGATATAATTCCTTTATAATAGTAGCATAAAATAAAAGATTTGATTTATGGATATAATAAAAGATAAAAATTCAAAAGTTACATTTATAGGAATATCTTTAGGTGGTTTAAGTACAATAGAAAGTGCTGCAGCTGTTTTAGACTGCAATTCACACATAATTATGCTGGATAAACTTTTTTCTATGAGTGATGTTAAGTATTTTTTAGATAATTTTGCGGGAAAACAAAATGCCGTAATTATGGTTTCTATTCCCGAAAATCAAGTCATGCTTGACCATAAATGGAAATACAACTCCAGAAATTATGATTTAGTTAATTTTGATAAGAAAATGATTAACAAAGATGATTGGACAAATAGATTTTCTTCTCGAGGAAGCGAATATTTTAAGGAGCTAAGTACATCAGGTATTGATATATTCAGATTTGATACGGACAATATGAAAAAAGTTATGGGGCTTTGTTATACTTATAAAGATAGGACTCCTGCAGATTGTAAAGCCTTACAAGATACTTTAAGAGTTAAGTACAAATTGCGTGAACTTCCAGTTAATATGCTCCCAGTTGCGCAATTAGAAGCTATTTTAGGAGCATTGCTTGCTAAAATGGTTACTTTTGGCAGTAATGATTTTAAGTGTTCTTCTTTAGGCAAGTTTGATGACCTGCCTGTTTTGGGTGTAGAGATTTAATTTACTTTATTAAAAATTTTTTTTATGCTTGTTATTTCTTTTTTTTGCTGAATTATTTTGCGTGAATAGTGTCGGAACCGTTTTTTAAAAAATCTTCTTTTTATTGAGGATGCTAATATTTTTAAATTTGTGGTTATGTATCTATATATAAGATTTGATTTTGTAAAATTCGTCTTTATTGTATTTTGGGGAAAACATTTTACAAGTTCTAATGCTAGTTTATAATATACATATCTTTGAAAGTGATTTATACAGTTAGTAAAATCATTTTGAGAGGTTATAAGGTCTGTAAGATTTACAAATGCTATATTAGGAATATTAGACATCTGTTCAAGCAATAATTTGTTATACTCTTTGTTCTTTTCGGCACATTGATTATATCCAGGAATTTTATTATCCTGACACTGAATTTCAGAACCTAAAATTACAATCAATTTAGTTTCAGGGTTCATGTGTTTTCTTAAATACAATAAATTATCCAAAACCTCTTGTGCCGTAGGCAAACCTATAAATGTAAATTCTTTACCTATTTTTTCAAGTTCATCTTGTTTAGGCGTATATCCTGAATTCCATATAAATGTTTTGCGCAGATAGTTTTTATTTTTTGTATTATCAGTAAGCGGGTAGTCTATTAAACCAAATGGAATTATAAACTCCCCCCCCCGAACGCATTTTACGTCAGGTTTATGCTTATATAAAGCCATATTGCTTTCCATTATTATGGATAAAATAACTGCATCATATTTATCCGAATAGATATTGGTTGTAAAATCTTCTTTATTCATAAACGGAGTTATTTTAAGTATTTCTTCTTTTTCTTTCTCCGTAAATTTATGAGTCTGCACAATTTGCATTAAAGACTCTTGTCCAAATGTGCTTACTTCATTTTTATTTGTATGTATAAATTCCGTATCAATATTGGCGCCTTGTATGTATGAAAATGTGTTCATTAAATCGCATGGGCCTTTCATTAAAATATTGAGCTTCTTTTTTGAACTATTTTGTTTTTTATTGGATTTATTTATTTTATCTGTAAGAATTTTAACCCACAGTTTTTTATTTTCAAGATTTAAGTCCTCAGTAACATCGCCAGTTATATTAATTTTAGGACAATTTAAGTATTTAAAAATGCTTTGAGCAACACCCATACCGATTATTCTGCAAGAAAATACGAAATGTTCAAGCTGATTTGAGGATTTATTAAGAGCATAAAAGCCGACAATACCGTAATCACCGAAGTTATCATTAACCTGAATATAAGCGCAATCATAGTTTTTATTAGTAAGAGTGCTGTGTAATTCTTCTTTAGATGCTCTATTTTTAGTGAAGTTCATTTGATTAGTTCTAATACATAATTCATAGAGTCTTTCTTCTTCCTCTAAACAATTTTTATTAATAACGGCTATAATGTTAGAAGATTTTAAGAATTCATCGTTACTTGAAGCTGATTTTTTAGAAATAAACTTTTGTTCTAAAATTTTATACTGTTTAAGTCTGGATAGTTCATGGTCGTCTTTACCAATATCATTAATATTATTAATAAGGTCGGCAATTTTATCGGGAGTAGCGGTTTGAATATTTTTGCAAAAATACTTAACCTCGTTAAGATTACTCAAATTATCATCAAGGAATAAAACATTTTCATCACGAAGCTGCATATCTGAAATCATTTGAGCAATTCTAGGGCCTTTAGGAGTCCAATCAATTGAATTAAATACGAAATAATCAAAACAGTTATTATATTTATCTTTTTTAAATTCTTCTTTAACAACGTCTTCATAATTTTTAGAGCAAATAGAATTAACAATTCCCCTTTTCGCAAGATTTTCAACGAGTTTAATATTATCAGGAATAACAAAAACCTCACCCTCGGAGATAGTTCCGTTCCAAAAAGTTTCATCCAAATCCCAAATTACAAGTTTTATTTTTTTATAATCAATATCCATATTTTAACCTTTGTAAAAATTATA
>CANQRT010000007.1 GCA_947626325.1 Candidatus Gastranaerophilales bacterium
TCTATTCTTGATTTTGAACGTGCTGCAGAAATAAGAAATCAAATTAAAAAACTTAAAAATCTTCCGTTTTAGAAAACATATTAAACATTTACAAATAATTAAAAAAAATTAAAATCTTCTGCTCGGTATTTGTTTTTATATTGCTAAACTCCACCTAAGGCTCCGCTAAGCAACGCTCCGCCTTGATGTCGTGTCGTTAAGCAATAAAACAAAACGAAATACAGGCTATCAGATTTTAATTTTTTTTAATTAAATATTAATAATATTTATCTGCACTTAAGACTTTAAAGGCGGGATTACTTCATCATACATATCTGCGCAGTATGAGTATAACGTTAGAAATGAAAACACTATTGAGATACTGTAAAAAATATTTAATGCCAATATGTCATTCAGCATAGAGGTTAATAATTTATAAATTAAAAATATTAACAATCCGAGCGTAAATATGTATTGAAGAACAAACGACATAATTTGCAATGCAAAATTACCGCCTCCAGTAAATAATATTCTTAAATTTAATGCATCTTTTAAATTCCCTCGCACGCAATATAATACTGCAGGAATAAAAATAAAAGGTGTAAAAAACATTACAGCACAAATATATATTACAGCCATAACAGGCAATTCAAAAACAACATTTTTTTGTATTAAATCAATACAGTATAAACATAATAAATACATTGGAATACTTATTAAGGACATACATAAAGCTCTTATTAAAAATTCAGGGATGTCAAATAAAGAAGGTAAAACAGTTTCTTCATTATTCAAAATTCTATACATCATAAAAGAAGCACAGCCCAAGTAAAATATTGAAACGAAAAGAACAATCGCAAGCATATTTTCCTTTGGCAATTTAGAAGTAAGAACTAAATATATTGGAATGGAAAGCACAATAAGTTTAGGCAGCCACCAAACATCACCTGTTATATTTTTCATTGAAGTAAATATTGTAGTCATTTTATTTCCTGCAGTTATCTAAGAAGTCCTCACCTCTTAGTCTTGTAATTATTTCAACAACATCAGCATCATCAAGAGTTTCTTTTTCCAATAGTTCTCTTGCGATAGCATCAAGTAAATCACGGTTTTCCATTAAAAGTTTTTTAGCGGTTTCATATCTGCTGTCTACAATTTTCTTAACCTCTTTATCTATATCAGCAGCTATTTCCTCCGAGAAATCACGTGTAGCACCAAAATCTCTACCCATAAATACGTGTTCTTGAGATTTACCATAAGTCATAGCACCTAATTCTTCAGACATACCCCATACAGTAACCATTTTTTTTGCGATTTCTGTTACTTTTTCTATATCATTAGATGCGCCTGTACCTATCTTATCAGGGCCGTAAACAATTTCTTCTGCAACCCTGCCGCCTAACATCATTGTTATCTGGTCAAGCAATTTAGCTTTACTAACGTGTACTTTATTATCTTCAGGTTTTGTCCAAGTTAAACCTAGAGCATAACCGCGAGGAATTATAGTTACTTTATGCAGTTCATCACATTCTTTTAATAATTTTGCCAGCAATGCATGTCCTACTTCGTGATATGATGTTATTTCCTTATCTTCATCAGTCATAACACGGCTTTTCTTCTCTATACCAGCGATTACTCTATCTATAGCAGAGTCTATTTCTTCCATATTGATTTTAGTTTTATTTTTTCTTGCTGCAAGCAGGGCTGATTCATTTAAAAGACTCTGTAAATCAGCACCAGTAAAACCTGGAGTCCGTTTTGCAAGCACTTTTAAATCCACACTTTCATCTAAGGGTTTTCCTTTTGAATGAACTTTTAATATTGCTTCTCTGCCTTTTACATCTGGTAAACTTACCATTATTTGCCTGTCAAATCTGCCTGGACGTAATAGTGCATTATCTAATATATCAGGTCTATTAGTTGCCGCAAGAATTATTATATTTGTATTAGCGTCAAATCCATCCATTTCAACCAAAAGCTGGTTTAATGTCTGCTCACGCTCATCATGCCCGCCGCCTAAGCCAGCACCTCTTTGCCTGCCGACTGCATCTATTTCATCTATAAATACTATGCAAGGCTGATGTTTTTTAGCCTGCTCAAATAAATCACGAACCCTTGAAGCACCAACACCTACAAACATTTCAACAAAGTCAGAACCACTTATTGAGAAAAACGGAACACCCGCTTCACCTGCCACTGCCTTTGCCATTAATGTTTTACCTGTTCCTGGTGCACCTACAAGCAATACTCCTTTGGGTATTTTAGCGCCGAGTTTTATATATTTCTCTCCATTTTTAAGGAAATCAACTATTTCTTCAAGCTCTTGCCTTTCTTCATCAATACCAGCAACATCATTGAAGGTTACCTTAACTTTACTATCAAGCATCATTTTTGCTTTGCTTTTTCCAAATGATAATGCCTGAGAACCTCCCGTTTGTATCATTTTTGCCATTATTACCAAAAATGCAATAATTAAAATTATAGGCAGAGCTGAACCCATAATTCCCCATAATGATGTATTTTCATTAATATTTTGAATTTCTATGTTTACATTGTTCTCTTCCAAGGTCGGATATAATGTATTATCATTGGCAGGTATATTTACTTTATATCTTAAAAGCGCAGTTTCTTTTTCTTTTCCTGCTACATTTGTTTTAATGGAATCATTTATAGGATAAGCGGTAAGT
Organism: Candidatus Gastranaerophilales bacterium; assembly: GCA_947626325.1. Lineage (GTDB taxonomy): Bacteria > Cyanobacteriota > Vampirovibrionia > Gastranaerophilales > Gastranaerophilaceae > Avigastranaerophilus. The sequence goes on from CANQRT010000007.1 coordinate 2,667, forward strand.
GTATCTTTGCCTACTGTTACTTTTTCAATTTGTGCAGAACGCACTTTTGATAAAAATTCTGTATATGATAATTCTTTTGTTGATGTAACAGGCCCGCCAAGCATTGACGTTATAAATATTAACGCCAATAACCCTACCATAAGCCATATACCAAACGAGCGATTTTTATTCATCTTTTTTCCTTTTTTATTTTTTATTATATCATTTTTTACAATTTTATTTAAACTCTGCCATACTTATCTTCATATCTGACAATATCATCTTCAGAAAGAATTTCCCCTTTTTGTACTTCTAATATTTTAAGTACATCCTTTTCGTTATTTGAAAGCAAATGTTTAGATTTTACAGGTATATCTATACTTTGACCTTTATTTAACTTTATTTTTTTATCATCTAAGCTAATTGCGGCACTGCCTTCTAATATTACCCAGTGTTCTGACCTATGGTTGTGTGACTGCAGAGATAAACTCTGCCCCGCTGATACAGATATTATTTTAGTAAGCCAGCCTTCTCCAACATTTAATACAGTATAGTAACCCCAGGGTTTTATCACTGTTTTATGAGTTTCTAATAACTTTTTATCCCGTTTTTTTATTTCTGTTATTAATTTATTCATTTCTTGAAGATGTGACTTATCAGCAACAAAAAGCGCATCATCTGTTTCTACTATAATTTTGTTATTAACCCCTGAAACACAAACAAGCTCTTTTTGAGAGTATATTAAAGAATTTTTAACATTATCAGTTAGTATATTACCTTCTATAACATTAGAATTTTTATCTTTGATACCTTTTTCATACATTGCACTCCAAGAGCCTAAATCAGACCATTCGGTTTGTATTTCAACCATTACAAGATTTTTAACTTTTTCAATAACAGCACTATCTATAGACTTAGCTAAAATATTTTCATAATATTCATATTTTATTTTGCAATCGAAATCAAACATTTCTTTGCTAAAATTCTTGCAAACATCAGGTGCATAGGTTTTGATTGCTTCAAGTAAAACAGAAGCCTTAGCAGCATAAATTCCGCAATTCCAGTAACAATTTTTATTTTTTGAAAACTCAAGCGCTTTGTTGTAATCAGGTTTTTCAACAAATTTTTCAACTCTTTTCCCGCCTTGGAAATCCTCACCTGCTATAATATACCCATAGCCAGACTCTGCATACTTCGGTTTGATACCTATTGAGGCAATATATCCCTTTGAAGCTATTTTTAACATCTTACTTATAGCTTCTTTTAATTTTTCTGTATCTTTTACACCAAAATCAACAGGAAGTATAACTATAGTTTCATCACGTTTGCTTTTTATAAATTCAAGAGCTGCTGCAATAGCTGCTGCCGTATTTTTTTGCATTGGCTCTAATATCATTGGCAGAGATTTGTCAACTTTATTTAACTGAATTTTACAGTCTACAGCTGTTTTTACATTTCCAACTGTTAATATATTTTTAGCCTTAGTTATTTCTAACGCAAATTCACAAGTTTTTTGAAGCAATGACTTTTTTTCATGCAATTTTAAAAGTGATTTAGGATTCATTATTCTGGACATTGGCCATAATCTTTCACCAAGTCCACCCGCTAATATTATAAATTTCATATATTATCCTTTATTACTTAATAGTACCACATCATCTCTAATTCTCAAATTGAAAAGATATGTAAAGATAATTCAACTTATATTAACATTTTACTAAAAACAATTATATAATATTCTTAATAAAGGTTTAGTTTGTAACTAAAAAGGGGATTTTTTATGGGAATATCAGCAGTTGAAAATATTGAGGATAAAGAATTTTCACCAAGAGAAATCAGAGAATTGCTTGGTGTGGATAACTCTACTATTCAAGAGCTTTGCAAAATAGCTGATATTAAACTTAAAAAAAACGATAGGGGACTCACTTATTTTACTAAAGATGATGCAGATTTGCTCTCTAAAGTTTCAAGCAAAAATTTTGCTGGCGGTTTGCAATCAAACCCTATTATGAAACGTCCTCATCACTCATCTACTTCTCCCATTACTAAACTAATGACATCTTTAAATAACCTTGAAAAATCAGTTACAGATAGAATTACTGCTGTTTTGGATGAAAAACTTGACGGCATGGATGATGTCGTTATGGAACTTATTAGAGTTAAAACAGAAAACGAAACTTTAAAATTTAAAATTAATGAATTAAATAAAGAAAGTTATAAACTTAAAAAAGAACTTAATTCTTTCAAAAAAGTTCCTTTTGGCTTTTATGCTAAAACTTCTTCTGATAACAATATTCTTTAATTGAATTTAACTTCTTTTATTGTGTTATCATCACTCCAATATACTTTTAAGTTGTTTGAAAGTTTATGATATTCCATTTGATTTAGTGACACACATTTTATTACATCTTCAAACTTTAAAATGCCTTTATCTGTAATATTTTTTACTATATCACATAATAGCATAGCACTGCCAGCAATAGTTCCTTCTTTATTTACAAGCATATTATCTTTTTTATATATATTTTGACCAGCAAAAATCATTTCACTCTTTTGACTATGTGCAAGCGGGAGTGCATCGCTTATTAATATTATTTTGCTTATTCCTTTTTGCTTTATTGTTATTTTTATTACATCATCACTTACATGGATTGAGTCCGCTATTAATTCAACAAAAATTTCATCATTAGTTAATGCTGAAACAACACTTGAAGTGCCTCTATGAGTAAAACTTCCCATTGCGTTATATAAATGTGTGATTTGATTAATTCCGTTTAAATCAGCTCCTAAAGAGTGTCCTAGGGATACTTTAACTCCGTTATTTTTTAAATAGGAAATAAAACCGCCATTTTTATCGAGTTCAGGGGCTGTTGTTACTATTTTTATTATTTCATCTTCTATTTGTTTATATATATTAATATCTAAAGGCTGAATATATTTTTTTTCGTGAATTCCGCTTTTTTCAGGATTTATAAATGGACCTTCCAAATGAATGCCTGCAATTTTTGCTGTATTTTGTTTCTGCTCAGCTTGAACTTCTTTAATTATTTCCGTTTGTTCTTTTATCTTCTCAAGACTATCTGTCATAAGAGTAGGGAAAAACCAATCAACTCCGCACTTATATGCAAGTTCTTGCGCACATTCTTTCAGCTCCATTGCACTGCAATTCATAAAATCACATCCGAATGCTCCATGTATATGCTGTTCAATAATTCCGTTTGTTTCCCGCATTAGCGCCTCAATAATTCTATTGCTGATTTTATATTTTCACTATTAAATATGTAATTTCCCGCAACAAGTGCATTTGCACCAAACTCTTTACATATTTTAGCCGTTTTGTCATTAATTCCGCCGTCTACTTCTATTATAAGATTTTTGCTGGCTGAGTTTTTTATTTCTTTAATTTTAAGCGCACAATCATTCATAAATTTTTGACCGCCAAACCCAGGCTCAACAGTCATTACAAGTATTAAGTCTGAAGGCAGAATTAAATCTTTTATTTCATTTACTTGAGTATTTGGTTTAATTGAAATACCTGCTTTTTTACCTGAATTTTTTATTTGTTTGATTAATTCTAAAGATTTTTCTTTTACAGCTTCATAATGAAATGTTATTATATCAGCACCTGCTAATACATAATCATTTATATATTTTTCTGGATTATCTATCATTAAATGAACATCCAGCGGTATATTACATACCCGCCTTAGCGCTTTTACAACAGGCGCTCCTATTGTAAGATTAGGTACAAAATGAGCATCCATGACATCTACATGAACCCAATCAGCGCCTGCAGCTTCAAGACGTTTAATTTCACTTTCCAAATTTGCAAAATCACTTGATAGTATTGAGGGAGCTATTACTATATTATTCATTTTCCTCCTTATCTATCAACTTTAACTTTATTAACGCTTCTTTTGCTGCATGTTTTTCAGCTTCTTTTTTGGTTTTTCCGCTTCCTTGTCCTAAAATTTCACCCTTATAGCTTACTGACACTTCGAATTCTTTTTTATGGGCTTTTCCTTTTTCTCCCGTTAATTTATATTCGGGCAAATCTTTATTCTGACTTTGTGTGTATTGCTGTAACAGTTCCTTGTAATTATAATGTTCAATGGTTTCTTCATCAAATCCTGTCGGAATATCATTATATAATCCATAAATAAATTCTTTTACACTATTAGCTCCGCAGCTTTTATATATTGCCCCAATAAGAGCCTCCATTGCACAGGCTTTTATTGACTCTTTTTTACGACCGCCATCTTTTTCTTCGTGTTTCCCAAGTTTTATATACTTATCTATACCCAATTTTACCGCTAACTCTGCCAAAAAATTATCACTGACCAGTCTGCTTCTTATTTTAGTAAGTTTTCCCTCATCATAATCAGTATATTTATCATATAATAATTCACTAACGTATAATCTTAAAACAGAATCACCTAGGAATTCAAGTCTTTCGTAGTCATTACCGTTTTCATTTCCAGTTTCAAAATTAAATGAAGAATGAGTCAAAGCCTCATCAGCAATTTCAAAATCCAGACATTGTATCCCCAAAATATCTGATAATACCTTTAATTCTTCTATTCTAACTGCAGATAACATTTAAAACTTTCTTTATTAAATCCGCTAACATATTAAAATCTATGCCCGATAAAATAAAATATTTAATATAATAATATGCCACTGGAACTGAAAATAAATAGCTGTCAGCTCTATCTAAAAAACCGCCGTGACCAGGAAGTGAACTGCCTGAATCCTTAACTCCTGCATCTCTTTTTATTAAAGATTCAGATAAATCGCCAAGCTGAGCCATGACTGTTACTATTATGCTTAACACTAAAGAATGGTAAAGTGATATGCCAATAAGCCAGCCAATTATTACCCCCGTTATTACAGCAGAAACACCTCCTGCAATTGCCCCCTCTACTGTTTTTTTAGGACTGATAACGGGTGATAATTTGTGTTTTCCAAATCTAATTCCAAAAAAGTATGCTGCAATATCAGTTATAAGAATTACAAAAAATATAAACAGCAGAAAATAAAGCCCTTGCTTAAAGCTAAGACCAAACAAATTAACTTCAGGGCCTAACTGCCTGATTAAAAATACATGGCAAGGCATCCAAGCAATAAGAAAACCTAAAATTGTAGTAGCTACATTGGCTATATAAGGCTGGCGTCCTCTAAATAAAACAGCCAAAAATGACCCTATAGTTCCGCAAAGCAGTATTAAAGGAATTAAATTATCATACCCGCTTGCTGATATTAATACCATTGATACAGAAGTAATCAATATAACTTTAAAAAACGGTAGAAAACCTTTATTGTGTAATATGTCGGCATATTCTTTAGAAGCTGTAATTATAAACAACAGTAATAAAGCAAGCAAAAACTTCCCGCCAGCAAGTATACAGCCAAACACAAGGGCACCAACTAAGAACCCTGTTATTATTCGGTTTTTCAATATATTACTGACAACCGCCACTATACTGTTAAGACCTCTTTTTCTTTTTCTAGAGATAAATCATCTGAAATTTTAATATATTTATCGGTAATTTTCTGTATTTTATCTTGGGCATCTTTTACCATATCTTCAGAAAGATTTTCAGATTTTTCTATTTTTTTGACGTCATCTGTCATATCACGTCTGATATTTCGGATAGCAACTTTCGTATCTTCGCAAACTTTTTTTACATCCTTGCAAATTTCTTTTCTTTTATCCGTTGTTAATGGAGGAAATGCCAATCTTACAACTATACCGTCAGAGCTTGGATTAATTCCTAAATCAGCTTTAACTAAAGCCTTTTCAACATCTTTTAAAATTGTTTTATCATAAGGTGCAATTACAAGAGTAGTTCCATCTTGAACGCTTACTTGTGATAACTGCCTTAAAGGAGTAGGAGTTCCGTAATATTCAACCAATACTTTATCTAAAATCATTGGATTTGCTCTGCCTGTTCTAATTGACGCAAATTCTTTTTTCATTTGCGCTATTGCTTTTTCCATTTTCTCTGTGCCTGCTGTGTATATTGCATCAACTGCCATTTTAACCTCCTACATAAGTTCCTATATTTTCGCCTTTTAATATTTTAATAATGCTTCCTTTTGCTGCAAAATCAAATACCACAATGGGTATGGAATTTTGTTTACATAATGCGCACGATGAAGTATCCATTACTTTTAACCCTTTTATTATTATGTCATCGTAGCTTATATTGTTGTATTTTTTAGCTTCAGGATTAACTCTTGGATCATCGGAATACACCCCGTCAACTCCATTTTTTGCCATAAGCATTGCTTGCGCTCCTATTTCTGAAGCCCTTAGCGCAGCAGCTGTATCTGTAGTAAAGAACGGGTTGCCTGTGCCTGCCGCAAAAATAACAACTCTGCCTTTTTCTAAGTGTCTTATTGCTTTAAATCTGATATAAGGTTCTGCAATTTTATTCATATCAATAGCAGTTTGAACTCTGCAGCTGACATCAAGCTTTCTCAGTGCGCTTTGCAGAGCTAATGCATTCATAACAGTTGCAAGCATGCCTATATAATCACCAGTTGCCTGATCCATTCCATATTTAGCAGAATTTTTCACTCCTCGGAATATATTTCCACCGCCCACTACTATTGCTATTTGGGCACCTGTTTCATAAGCTTCTTTTATTTCTTTTGCTATCATTTCCAAAGGAGTTTGGTCAATCCCAAATTCTTGTTTTCCCAAAAGTGCTTCTCCGCTAAGTTTTAGCAGTATTCTTTTATATTTTAAATTTTCAGACATATAACCCCATTTATATAACTATTCAAATATTAAAATTATTATACATTAATTTAAGGCAGCATGCACGTTATTTTTTATTTGCTTGTATTTATATTTCGCAAAGGCTGCCTGAACAAAACCTATAACACAAAGTGATACAGCTAATGCTATCCAGTAGCCTCTTAATGACATATTCATTTTGCCGACAAATAATATTGCACTCGGCATTCCTACTCCCCAATATCCTATCAATACAGAGTTTGACACAAATTTTGTCATTTTAAATCCTTTTAATATTCCGCCAGTAACTACTTGAAACCCGTCAAAGATTTGATACATTGCGGCTATTGAAACAATAGGCATTGCAATTGCTATTACTTTAATGTCTTTAGTAAATAAACTTATTAATTGACTTGGAAATAATGCAAGTACAATTCCAGCAGCTGCCATAAATCCAACGCCCATAATAAGTCCAGCAAGCGAATAATTTTTTATTTCCTTTGCACTGTTTGCACCGTAATAATATGAAACCTTTACCGCCAGTGCTGTTGATATTGATAATGGAACCATAAATGTTGCAGAGGATATTGTTATTAATATATTATGTGTAGCAGATAATATGCCAGCTTCCCTGCCTACAAGCACAGTTATAATATTAAACGCCATAAATTCAAGCAATAGCGCTAACCCTATAGGAGAACCCACTTTTATTAATTTTTTCATATAAGAAAAATCAATTTTAGCCTTAAAGTTAATCTTTTTAAATATGTATATAAACATAATTAAGCCCATAAGCATTCTGACGGTTGATGTTGCATAAGCCGCACCTTTTACTCCCATTGAAGGGATATTTCCATAACCAAATACAAATACGATATCCAATACCAAATTTACTACAACCGCCCCTAAAAGTAACATATTGGGGAATTTTACTATTTCATAAGCCTGTAAAAATTGCTTTATTCCCTCATAAAAATACATACCAAGTATTGAAAAGGAAACAATAGATATATATTCGCAAATATAAGGCACTAATTCTTTTTCAAATCCTGCAAAAGGAATTATATATTTTGTGCAATAACATATTATTGTAAATATAACAGACATAATAAAGGAAAACACCAAACTTGAAAGCAGGTATTTTTTAGACGGTTTTCGCGCACCGCGCATATTAGATATTATTATTGAAATTGCAGTTAATATTCCAAGCCCAAATATAAAAATTGTAAACAAAATAGCATTTGCAATGCTTATAGCTGCAAGTGAGTTTAAATTATATTTAGCCACAACTAAAACATCGGTCGCCCCTATCAAAGTATGACCTAAATTCCCTATCAGTATAGGAAAAGCAAGTATTAACAATTCAATAAAATAATGTTTTTCAATTCGGCTGAGCATTATCTCTTAATTTAATATATTCTTCTTTATGTATTTTCATATCTTTAGCACGGTCGTATAATTCAACATTGTGCATATCAAGCTCTTTAGTGCGCGCTTCTGCATACTCAAGCAATTCATACAGATAATCAGGAACATTGTATTTATTATTTAAGTACCAGCCTCCCTCAACGTCAAGTACTACACTACGTATACCTGCATTTACGGTATAATTAAACCATTTGTCTAATTCTTCTTTGCTATCATTAAAACCAGGATAAATTATATATTTTGTTTTAACTTTATACTTATTTTCAGTTTGCGCCTGCGCATATTTTGCAAGATTTTCCCATACTTTTTCAAAATGATTAACTCTTTTAATATTTTCATAAGTTTCAGGAGAGCCCGAGTCAACTGATACAACGACAGTAAGTTTTCCCTCACGAACTCCGCGCTCTATTGCATTTGAATATTTTACACCCGAAGAATGCACTCTGATATTATCACATCCGCAATCTAAAAGCATATTTACCATAGGTTCAAACTCAGGTAATAATGCAGGTTCTCCGCCTCCAAATCCGATTTCACCACCGCCTCTTATTTTACCCATATCCGCAAGTTTTTTTATAACAGGATACATATTGTAATTCTTGCGCTGATTAAAATAATCAGACTGCTCATTAGTAAAACAGTATTTGCATTTGCAATTGCATTGAGTCCAATGATTAAACACCATATAATTTATGTAATCTTCATCATCCCACTCACGTTCTTTTAAGAAAAAACAACCTTTACAGCGCTCAAGCGTAATTCCTTTTTTATTCATTTCGCGCATTTTGCGTTTTTCTTTAAAAAATTTATTCCAATTAATCATTTCACCCTTATAATTATCAATAAGGATTTGCCGTCCACCACCTTCATGGCAGTTAAAACAGCACATTTTTATGTCCTCATAATCAACATTAAATCCATGCTGTATATATTCACAGCTTAAATATTTTTTTTGTGAATTTTCTTTTTTAAAAAGAGCTTTTATTCTTTCAAACATTAGAACTCCACGAATTAATTGAAATAAAATTTATCTTCTTTCAATCTTCTTATTACTTCGTGCATTTGTTCTTCAGAAGCGACTATTGACATTCTGAACCAGCCCTCGCCGTTTTTACCAAATCCACTTCCTGGAACTAAAACAATACCCGAAGTTTTTAATACATCATCAGTAAATTCTTTTGACGATTTATACCTTGGCGGAATTGGCAGCCATAAATAAAACGTAGCCTTGGGCGGATTTATTTTATCCATTGGCCAGCCAAGTTCTTTAAATCCTTCTGTTATAACTTTTTGTTTTCTTTCAAATCTGCGGTTTGCCTCTTGTATATATTCATCGCCTTCTTTAGAGTTTAAAATATCAGATGCCGCTTTTTGAATAGGCTTATAAATACCCGTATCAATAGTAGATTTAAGTTTGCCAAGTACTCCAACGGCATCTGCATTACCACAAACCCAGCCTATTCTCCAGCCTGTCATAGAATATGGTTTTGAGAAGCTGAAAAATTCGACCGCAACATCCTTTGCGCCTTCAATTTCAAATACGCTATGCGCTTTTGGTGCACCTTCAAAGGTTAAATCAATATATGCCGCATCTGAAATTAACAGGATTTTATATTTTCTGCAAAAATCAACAGCTTTTTGCAAATACTCTTTAGTACATATAGCACCCAAAGGATTATTCGGGTAGTTTATTATAAGTGCCTTAACTTTCTTTTTATCAAACCCGTCCTTTTCAAGGTTATTCATAACTTCTTCAAAATCAGGCATATAGTTATTTTCAGAAGTTAAAGGTATTCCATAGCCAAAACCGCCTGATACCCTTACCATTTCTTTATATGAAGCATACCCAGGATCAGGTATGAGAACTATATCTTTATTTTTTACATCAGTAGTCGGATTTATAAGCGCCCTTATAATATTTGCAATACCTTCTTTAGAACCGATTAATGCGCATATTTCAGAGGCAGTATCAAAATCAACCCCAGTACGTTTTTTCATATTTTTAGCAATTGCATCAAGTAAATAAGATTCACCTTTAACAAGCGTATACGTATGCAGACCGTCAGCAAGTGCGTACTCTCTTATTTTATCTGTAACTAATTGAGGCGGTTTTTCAACTGGAGCACCCATAGAAAGAGAAATCGGCGCTCTGCCTTTTGCTGTTAATTCAGGCGCTAATCTTGCTGTATCCATTTTTATTTGTATCATTATGTATGTTTCTAATGATTGAACATAGTCATTAAATAATTCTTTCATTTTCATATCTCCGATTTTTCCTCCGACTGCCAAGCCCACGCATTATGATTGTGTATGCTCTCCTGCGCTTCAACTTCGGCTTCATAAAATTTTATTTTTTTATCTTCTCTTAAAATACTTATTACATCCCTTAAAACATCTTCAACAAATTTAGGATTATCATAAGCAGCTTCTGTTACATACTTTTCATCACACCTTTTTAATATTGAATATACAGGTGATGAACCGCATTTTTCTATTTTTTCAACTAAATCTTCTATCCAAATTATATCATTTTCATCATAGCTGACTTTTACTTTTACCATTGTTCTCTGGTTATGAGCCGAATATTTTGATATTTCTTTTGAACAAGGGCAAAGGGTTGTTACAGGCACTTTAACACCTAAAATAAATTTATAATCATCCCCAGTTAAATCACCTTGAAATGAACAGTCATATCCTACGGGGAATTCCATTTCACTGACAGGTGCTTTTTTATTAATAAAATACTTAAATTCAAACTTAACATGCGCACTTTTTGACTCAAGTTTTTTTTGAACATCAGCCAGCAAGCCTTTAATATCGACTCCGAGTAAATTTTTTTGCGAGTATTCACTTAATATTTCAATAAATCTTGACATGTGAGTCCCACGGTAATTATGAGGCAAAGTAACGCTGAGCCTTGCTTTAGCAGATACTATTTGGCTGTCTGCATTTTTACGCTCAATAATAAGAGGAACTTCTACTCCGTTAACTCCTACCTTTTGAATATCTATTCCTCTTTTATCATTTTGACTTTGGATATCTTTTAACTCGCTAATCATTTTCCTCTGTATCCAGTTCATCCATATTATTGTTTTCCATAGCTAAAAGAAGTTTTAATGCTGCAATTCTTTGTGTTTTAGGCGGAGCTGCACGCAGTAATTCAATAGCCTTCAACATAACAGGATCGCTGTCATACCACCTGTTTCCATGACCTGCAAACTGTTGAGTTATTTCATAAATACGCTCAATTACATCCTGTGCAACCTGCTCTTGCAATGATATTATAAATTCTGCAGCAGCTGATTTGTTATCATCCGTCTGCAATTTTAATAATTCAAGCGCTTCTTTCAATATAGGGTCACTATCATACCAGCGTCTGTATTCCTTAGGCATTTATATCTCCTAACTTTTCTTGTATTAATTTTATTATAATATCTTTTGTATCTTCATAAACTTTTTCTATTGAATTATTTGCATTTATTAACTTTATTCTGTCAGGTTCTTCTTTTTGAAGCTCAATATAACCATTTCTTACTTGTTTATGAAATTCACACCCAGCTGATTCCATTCGGTCTTTTTCGCTTCCCACACGATTTTGTGCAGTTTGAGTATCGACATCAAATAATAATGTTAAATCTGGAGTTAATCCTGAAACTGCAATTTTATTAAGTTCTTTAAGAAGTTTTATATCCTGCCCTCGCCCGTAACCTTGATAAGCAACAGTTGAATCAGTATGACGATCGCATAATACTATTTTTCCTTGACTTATTGCTGGTTTTATAAACGTTTCAACATGCTGAGCTCTATCAGCCAAGAATAAAAATAATTCACATTTATCTGCAACTTTACCCTCAAAATGAAGTAAAATTTCTCTTATTTTTTTTCCCATTTCAAGCGAGCCAGGCTCTCTTGTAGTTACTACATCATAGCCTTTTTGTTCTAACAGAGTTTTTATTTTTTCAAGCTGAGTAGTTTTACCTGAGCCATCTGCCCCTTCAAATGTAATAAATAAGCCTTTTTTCATATTACAATATATCCCAGCCAGTATATTTTCTTAGTGCCTTAGGTATTGTAACAGAGCCATCTTCATTTTGGAAATTTTCAAGAATAGCAGCAAAGGTTCTTCCTACTGCTAATCCAGAACCATTTAGTGTGTGAACAAATATAGGTTTTCCTGTTTCCTTTGAACGATATCTGATATTTGCACGTCTTGCTTGGAAATCGCCAAAGTTTGAACAGCTTGATATTTCTTTATAAGAATTGTAAGAAGGAAGCCATACCTCTAAATCGAAGCATTTTCTTGCGGAAAATCCAATATCACCTGTAGATAATGCAACTCGTCTGTATGGCAATTCTAATATTTCAAGCACTCTTTCTGCATCACGAGTTAATTTTTCGTGTTCTTCAACGCTTGTTTCAGGAGTACAAAGTTTTACAAGTTCTACTTTATTAAATTGGTGCTGTCTTATTAAACCGCGCGTATCTTTTCCAGCAGAACCAGCTTCACGTCTAAAGCATGGAGTATATGCTGTCATGTACTTAGGCAAATCATCTTCACTTAAAATTTCACCAGAATATATGTTTGTAACTGGAACTTCCGCAGTCGGAATTAAATATAAATCTTCTTCCTCACATTTATACATATCCTGAGCAAATTTAGGCAGTTGACCTGTGCCAGTCATTGCTGCCGCATTTACCATTACTGGCGGGAATATTTCTTCGTAGCCTTGTTCTTGTGTATGAATATCAAGGAAAAAGTTAATAATAGCACGCTCTAATTGAGCACCTTTACCTCTATAAAGTGAAAATCTTGACTGTGATAATTTAACTCCACGCTCAAAATCAACAATATTCTTTTCTGTACATATATCCCAATGAGCTTTTTGTTCAAAATTAACTTTTCTTACTTCACCAACTCTTTTTATTTCAACATTATCCGCATCAGATGAGCCTATTGGAGTAGTTTCATCAGGAATATTAGGAGTTGCAAGTAATAAATCTTTTTGTTTTGTATCAAGTTCCTGCTCTTTTTCTTCAAGTGATTTTATTTCATCACCCATTTCTTTTACTTGAGCTTGTATTTCATCGGTATTCTGTCCTTGTTTTTTTAATATACCAATTTCTTGCGACATGTTTTTTCGTTTTGCTCTTAATTCATCAGCCTGAGTTTGTACTTTTCTTCTTTCTGTATCAATCTCAAGTATTGAGTTTATTGATAATTCAGGATTTCTTCTTTTTAGTAATTCATTAATCTTATCAGGATTTTCTCTTATCAATCTTATATCAAGCATAACTTTTCTCCTCGTAGTCTTTTCTATATTTTAGTAAAAACATATATAAAATAAAAGCAATTTTTTGTTATATAATTGAAGTGAGGAAATATGACGAAGAAAAACTATACAAAAAGAATTTTGTTTATCGGAATGCCCGATATGGCATTAGTTTGTCTCAGTAAACTTGTTGCAAAGGGGATTAACGTAGTAGGAGTAATACCTCCGCCAAAAAATGATCCAACAAATAAGTTATTAACATCAACAGCAAAAAGTTTTGGGCTTAAAGTAATTCAATATTCTAATTCACTTACAGATATTGACTTTTTGGAAGAAATAAAAAGTTTAAATGCTGATATAGGAGTTGTGGCTTCATACAATCGAAAAATACCAAAAGAACTGTTATCGCTGACAAAAGACGGATTTATAAATCTTCATCCGTCATTATTGCCTAATTATAGGGGTGCAAACCCATATTCACATGTGATAATTAACGGAGAAAAAGAATCTGCAATTACCCTGCATTTTATGGACGAAAATTTTGATACTGGAGATATAATTTCTCAATACAGATTTAAAATTGACGAAAATGAAACAATGGGTACTCTTTTTATGAGAACTAATGAAATGTGCGCTTCAATGCTTTATGAGGCACTGGATTATTATGAAACTCATAAACTGCCAAGAAAACCCCAGCCTAATGCAGATAAATATAAAAAAGCCTGCACAATATCTTTTGAAAATCATAAAGCATTTATTGATTGGAATAAAACAGCAGAAGAAATTGAAAGATTTATCCGTGCGCTTAATCCTTTTATTGGTGCATTTACAAAGTATAAGGATACAATTATCCGCATAAATTCGGCAAATGTTATAAATAAACATCATCATTATAAAGCTGGCACAATTTGTGAGACAAATAAATCACTTAAAATAGCCTGCGGTAAAAATATTTTAGAAATAGAGTCAGTACAATTCGGCGCTTACTTTATTTCTACAGGACAAGACCTTGTAAACAGAGTTGATATAAAAAAAGGAGACTGTTTTGGTAATTGATAAACTAAATTTTTTAACCCCTGGACTGCCTGCAGCCGCTCAAAATAAAGGCTATAAAGAGGGGCTTAATATTATTAAAAATATGGATTTAGACGGTTTAGAAGTTGAATTTGTACATGGTGTAAGAATGAATGAAGATACTCAAAAACTTGTTAAATCGTTTATTGATGAAAACAATCTAACCTTAACCTGTCATGGGCCTTTTTATATTAACTTAAACTCGGCAGAAGAAGAAAAAATTGAAGCCAGCATTGAAAGAATACTTGAAACTGCAAGAGTTGGAAAAAATATAGGTGCATACAGCATTACTTTCCACGCTGCTTTTTATATGAAACAAAATCCTGATGAGGTTTATAAAACCGTTTATAAATCAATGGAGAGAATATGCACTCAGCTGGAAAAAGAAAATAACACCGTTTGGATAAGACCTGAAACAACGGGGAAAGGCACTCAATGGGGAACTTTTGAGGAAATAGTTCAATTATCTAAAGAATTTAAATATGTACTCCCCTGTATTGATTTTTCACACATACATGCCCGCTATAACGGAATTTATAATACTTATGACGAGTTTTCAAAAATATTTGAATACTTAGGAAACGAACTTGGACAGGATATATTTAATAATTTCCATGCACATCTTGCAGGGATTGAATATGGTGCAAAAGGTGAAAAACAGCACCTTATCTTTAATGAAAGCGACATGAACTATAAAGATTTACTGAAAGTATTTAAG
Source organism: Candidatus Gastranaerophilales bacterium (assembly GCA_947626325.1). Lineage (GTDB taxonomy): Bacteria > Cyanobacteriota > Vampirovibrionia > Gastranaerophilales > Gastranaerophilaceae > Avigastranaerophilus. The sequence goes on from CANQRT010000007.1 coordinate 17,881, forward strand.
AAATATGATGTAAAAGGCGCACTCGTCTGTGAAAGTCCTAATATTGAAGAAGATACAAAACTATTAAAAGATTATTATTTGAGTTTATAAAAAAACGGACACTGCTTAAATTTAAGCAGTGTCCAATTTAAAAGAATATAAAACTTATTTTTTAGAAATAACATAAATTAAATGATAGCCAAATTGAGTTTTAACAGGTTCTGAAACAATACCAGTCGGCAAGTTAAAAGCGGCATCTTCAAATTCTTTTACCATATCACCTCGTCCAAACCAGCCTAAAATACCGCCAGATTTTCCAGAGGGACACTTTGAATATTTTTTAGCAGCTTCCATAAATCTGTTAAATGTGTCATCAGGATTGCCGTCCATAATTTCTTTTCTTATATTAACAGCTTCCTGTTCAGTTGGTACTAAAATATGAGCAGCCTGAACCTGTTTTACAGCAGCTGCTTCTGCTTTATTTGCAACAATTTTTTCAACGGAATAATTAATTGAACAAAATCCCATTGCACCTAAAATCATTAATAATGCCACTAATTTTTTCATAATAATTTCCCCTTTCTTTATAAAGGAATTATTAACATAAAATCGAAATAAAATCTATCAGTCTTTTTTACCTATGTTTATAAACTGATTTTCTCTTGTAATAGCAACCATTCCCGAGCGTACTATTTCTTTAATTCCGATAGGACGTAAAAGCGCAATTAATGCCATAACCTGCCTATTATCACCGCTGTATTCAAGTGTATAAGTATCAGGAGAAACATCAATTATTTTAGCTCCAAAGATTTCGGAAATTCTCAAAATTTCGCTTCTAACATCATCTTTTGCGCTGACTTTACACAAAACAAGTTCTCTATCTATACATTTATCAGCGGATTTCGGCAATTCAACAACTTTTATTGTATTTATTAATCTGTTTAACTGCTTGCATATTTGTTCAACAACAACATCATCCCCAGTTGTTACAATTGTAATTCGGGAAAATACGTTATCAATAGTTGAAGCTACTGATAAACTTTCGATATTATAGCCTCTCGTTGAAAATAAATCACAGACTGAGGAGAGAATACCAGCTTCATTTTTAACAAGTATAGATATTGTATGTTTCATAATTACTCTCCCAATCCTGCTTCTTTATTAGATAAAATGACCTCATTTAACGGCTGGCCAGCTAATACCCAAGGATAAACCATTTCAAATGGTTCTACAACAAAATCAATTATAACTGGGCCGTCAAAAGCTATCGCCTTATCAAGAGCGTCATTAATTTCTTCTTCTTTAGTAACTCTTAAACCAAGTGCGCCATAGGCTTCTGCTAGTTTTATATAATCAGGTGAAGAAATAAATGTTTGCGAATAATGTTTTTCAAACAATTTTTCCTGCCACTGTCTAACCATACCAAGATATCCATTATTGATAACCGCAATTTTAACGGGAATTTTATAATCAACGCAAGTCATAAGCTCTTGAATATTCATCTGAATACTGCCGTCACCTGCAATATCAAACACCAATTTTTCAGGTGCTGCTATTTTAGCACCAATTGCTGCAGGGAAACCAAACCCCATAGTCCCCAGTCCGCCTGATGTAATAAACTGGCGGGGATGTTTAAATTTATACAGCTGTGCAGTCCACATTTGATGCTGTCCTACTTCTGTTGCAATAATAGCGTCTTTATCTTTTGTTTTTTCATATATATGTTCAATAACGGTTTGAGGACTCATAATGCCGTTTTCAACTGCTCTTATTGCTCGTTTTGATTTCCAAGAGTCTACTTGTGATATCCACAGTTTACGAATTTCTGTATTATAAGTATATTTACCTGTATTAAATTCATTAATCATTACGTTTAATACATTTTTAGCATCACCAACTATAGGGATATCAACGTGAACATTTTTGCTTATTGAGCAAGGGTCTATATCAACGTGAATAACTTTAGCATCTTTGCAAAATCTTTTTAAATTACCTGTTATACGATCATTAAACCTAGTACCAACGGCAAAAAGAACATCACAATTGCTTATTGCAAGATTAGCCCAATAATTTCCGTGCATGCCAAGCATACCAAGTGATAGTTCATCATCCTGCGGATATGTGCCAATTCCCATAAGTGTAGTAGCAACAGGGATATTCAACCTTTTAGCCAGTTCGCAAATTTCTTTCCAAGCGTCAGAATGAATAACACCTCCGCCAGATATTATTGCAGGTCTTTGAGCCTCACAAAGTAATTTAAGAGCACGTCTGCACTGGATAGGATGTCCTTCATAAGTTGGATTGTAACCAGGAAGATTAACTTTTTCTGGATATTCAAAATCCATTTTGGAGGTCAAAATATCCTTAGGCAATGAAACAACAACAGGCCCAGGTTTACCAGTTCTTGCAATATGAAAAGACTCTTTAATTACACGAGGTAAATCACTTATATTTTTAACAAGATAATTATGCTTGCAGCATGTTCTTGTAATACCTACAATATCAGACTCTTGAAAAGCGTCATTACCTATTAATTTTGAATCTACCTGACCTGTAAATACTACAAGCGGATAACTGTCATAATACGCATTAGCAATACCCGTAATTGTATTACAAGCCCCAGGACCTGAAGTTACAAGAACTACTCCAGGTTTACCAGTAATTCTGGCATATCCCTCAGCCGCATGAACTGCTGCTTGCTCATGCCTAACAAGATAATGTTTTATAAAATCACATTTATATAATTCATCATAAATATGGAGAATTACACCGCCAGGGTAGCCGAAAATCTTATCAACACCCTCTTTTCTTAAGCATTCAAGAAACATTCTTGCACCGTTCATTTTTTCTGATTTTATGGATTGTTCGGCTGTCATCATTTCTCCAATTCTCTTAAACCACTACCTTTTGTAAAATTTTAACCTAATCAAAATTGAAGTGCAAATTTTTTCAATTTTTGTTAAGAGTTGACTATAATTTTTTAAGTTTTACACTAAAAAGTAGCTTTTTATAAGAAAAAATAAAGAAAACGAGGTAATTATGGCTAAAATTTATTATGCTTCAGATTGCAATTTAAGTTTATTAAAAGGCAAAAAAGTTGCAATTATCGGTTATGGAAGTCAAGGGCATGCACATGCACTAAACTTGCATGAAAGCGGAATTGATGTAGTTGTAGGCTTATACAACGGTTCAAAATCATGGGCTAAAGCCGAAGCTGCAGGTTTAAAAGTAGCAACAGTTGAAGAAGCTTCCAAAATGGCTGATTTTATAATGATACTGCTACCTGATGAAAAGCAGGCAGATATTTATAAAACACAAATAGCTCCGAATTTAACAGCAGGTAAAACTTTAGCATTTGCTCATGGATTTAACATTCATTTTAATCAAATAGTACCTCCAAGCGATGTTGATGTAGTAATGATAGCACCAAAAGGCCCAGGACACACAGTAAGAAGCGAATATGTTGAGGGCAAAGGTGTTCCTTGTCTTGTTGCAGTTCATCAAAATGCAAGCGGAAAAGCTCATGAAAATGCTTTAGCTTATGCCGCAGGTATCGGCGGAGCAAGAGCAGGAGTTCTTGAAACAACTTTCAGACAAGAAACAGAAACAGACCTTTTTGGAGAACAGGCAGTTTTATGCGGAGGTGTTACAGCTTTAATGCAGGCTGGATTTGAAACTCTTGTTGAAGCTGGCTATGACCCTCAAAATGCTTATTTTGAATGTATCCACGAAATGAAACTTATTGTTGATTTAATTTATCAAGGTGGCTTTTCAAAGATGAGATATTCAATATCAGATACCGCTGAATTTGGTGATTATGAAACAGGTAAACGTATAATCACAGATGAAACAAAGAAAGAAATGAAGAAAATCTTATCTGAAATCCAAGACGGTACATTTGCAGGTAAATGGATTACCGAAAATAAAGCTGCAGGCAGAGCTCACTTCCTTGCTACAAGAAGAGTTAAGGCTGAACACCAGCTTGAAAAAGTAGGTAAAGAGTTAAGAAAAATGTACTCTTGGAACGATGAAAAATAAATAAAATAATAAATAAAAAAGAGAGGCATTTAAGCCTCTCTTTTTATATACTTGTAATTGCGCCCTTATCAGAAGATGAAACTACAGCAGCATATCGTTTTAAATATCCTTTTCTTACCTTAACAGGGAGCGGAGTAAATGTTTTCATTCTTTCTTTTATTTCATTTTCATCCACATTTAAAGTAAGTTCACGTTTAGGAATATTTATATAAATTTCGTCGCCGTCCTTTATAACTCCAATAACACCGCCTGCAGGAGCTTCAGGGCAAATATGACCTATGCACAGCCCTCTTGTACCGCCAGAAAATCTGCCGTCTGTAATTAAAGCAACTTTACTGCCTAAGCCTTTACCCACTATAGCAGAGGTAGGAGATAACATCTCTCTCATCCCAGGCCCGCCTTTTGGCCCCTCATAACGTATAACGACCACGTCACCTGCCGTTATTTTATCTTCCATTATTGCTTTCATTGCATCTTCTTCAGAGTCAAATGTTTTAGCATGCCCCGTAAATTCAAGACATTCTTTTTCAACACCTGATATTTTAACCACAGCACCTTCTGGAGCAAGGTTTCCATGAAGCACAGCTAAGCCAGGATTGGATGTAACAGGTGATGAAACAGGTCTTATTACCGCATTATCACACCATATATCAGCTTGAGCAATTTGTGATAACTTCAATCCTGACACACCTTTCGTATCTGTTAACTCTTTTATATTACCCCATAACGTCTTTAATACTGCAGGTATTCCGCCTGCATTATCTAAATCAGTCATTGTCATAGCCGCAGAAGGGTCAAGTTTAATTATTTGCGGAACTTTAAAACTTAATTCTTCAAAGTCCTTTAAAGTAATATCGACACCCGCCTCATTTGCTATTGCAAGTAAATGAAGAATTGAATTTGTTGAACCGCCCATAGCTAAATCCGCAATAATTGCGTTTCGTATAGACTCTTTTGTTATTATTGATGATGGGCGTATATCTTTTTCTATTAATTCATTAATTAAAACTCCCGAATCAAACGCAATACGCTTTGTTTTTGCACTGACAGCAGAAGCTGTAGCACAATACGGCAAGCTCATTCCCATAACTTCAGTTAAACACGCCATTGTATTTGCTGTATATAAGCCCTGACAGGCACCAGCAGAAGGACATGATGTAATTTCCATTTCCTTTAATGTTTTTTCGTCAATTTCACCGTTTGTAAATTTACCTATGGCTTCAAAAGTGCCTCTAATCATTGTTAAAGTATTGTTATGGCATTTCCCGTCAAGCATAGGGCCTGCAGTAACAACAATACAAGGGATATCAAGTCTTGCTGCAGCCATAATCATGCCTGGTGTAATCTTATCACAATTAGTCAGCAAAACAAGCCCGTCAAGCTTATGTGCAGTTGCAACAGACTCTATACAATCAGCAATAAGGTCACGAGAGGGGAGTGAATAGTTCATACCGCTATGTCCCATAGCTATTCCGTCGCAGATTGCGGGGACTCCAAAAATAAATGCCTGTCCGCCGCCAGTGTGGATACCTTTTTCAATCTGACGTTCCAAATCCCGCATACCAGAGTGTCCTGGAACTAAATCGGAAAAGCTGCTTGCAATTCCGATAAATCTTTTATCCATTTGCTGTTCACTAACACCTGTTCCATACAATAATGAACGGTGCGGAGTTCGTTCTAATCCTTTTTTTATTTCATCACTTCTCATTATAACAATCCTAACGTCTTATGTTTTTCATATATAGTTTGAGCCATATTATCTATTTTAACGTAATCTTCTGCCTTTGCTTTACCTTTAACAAGTATAGGTTCAATAACATCAAGCTTTAACGGGGTTAGCATATCAGCCATTTTGCCGAACAAATCACCGCCCCAGCCGTATGAACCGATAAACGAAGCAATTTTTGCTTTTGGTCTTAATACGCTTGCAAGATATACTGTATTAAATGCGGCAGGATGAGGGCCTGCTAAAACCATTGATGTTCCCAGAACTATTGTAGTCCCGTCAACAAGCGCCATAGCTAAATCGCCCAAATTACCTTCTACCATATCGTATTTTATAGAGGGAATTCCTTTTTCTTCAAGTTTTTTTGCTAAATAATCAATCATTTCTTCCGTAGAATTATACATTGATACATAAGGCAGCAGGACTAAATTTTTCCCTTTTTCGCCTGCCCAATCTGCATATAAATCAAGAATATAATCTGGATTTTTATGAACAGGACCATGGCTTGGCAATACCATATCAACTTTTAATTCCCTTATTTGCTGAACATACTTTCTGCAAACGACGCTAAACGGCATCATTATTTCAGCAAAATATTTTTTTGCACTCTTTTCCAAATCTTTTGAAGGAACTGCAAAAACATCATCAAAAATATAATGAGCGCCTAAAAAATCGCAAGTGCAAATTACATTATCTTCTTTAATATAAGTAAACATTGTATCAGGCCAGTGAACCCCAGGAGATATCATAAATTTTAGCGTTTTATCACCTAAAGAAAGTTCTTCACCGTTAGTAATTATTTTAATTTTTTCAGCAGGAACTAAGAGCATTTCCTGTATATTTTTAGCGCAAACAGCATTTGTAACAACAACTGCATTTGGAAATTTTTCCAATAAAGCAGGAATACTTCCAGAGTGGTCTTGTTCACCGTGGTTTGCAATAATATAATCAATTTTTGTTATCCCGTTTTCATCAAAAGATTTCAAATATTCTTTTGTAAATTTAGGATACATAGTATCAATAACAGCAGTTTTTTCACTGCCAATTACAATATATGAATTATAGCTGGTACCGTTATCTAGAGGTATTAGCTCATCAAAAATGACTCTGTCTTTATCATTCATACCAGCGTATAAAATATTATCTTTTATTTTTTGAAACATAAAATCACTCCTCTCCTATATCTAATCTAGTATCGCACTTTACCGCCGACTCATCGTCGCCGTAAAAGTGCTCACCTTTTAAAGTTGCCACTCCAAAATTTCGCTCACGTTCCTTATCGCGAAATTTTCTCGGACAAATTAAAAACAGCAAATATTATTGCTGTTTTTCGAACATATCTTTACCAACTCCGCAAAGAGGACAAACATAATCATCTGGTAAATCCTCAAAAGCAACATTGCCGTTTTCTGCTGGTTCATATACATAATGACATACGGTGCAAATGTATTTTTCCATTTTTTATCTCCTTTTATCTACCATATTTGAGGATAACATCTAATTTAAAAGTAATCAATCATTAAATGGAATAAGTTAATTTACATTTCTTTACAAAAAAAGCAATTATTACTAAGAAAAATTTTTTACATGATTACACGAGAAAAATATTTTGGGGAGAATTCTACATGGTTGACGGATTAAATTATTTTGATTTAAACAGAATAAATGCAGCAAACGCAGGAACTTCTGGGGTATCAAAAACTTCACAAGATTCTGGAATGGATAAATCAATATTTGCAAAAAGCAGCACAGATATGATTGAACCTGAAAAATATCTTGATATAGTACTTGGCTATCAAGATGTAATGAAAGAAGTTGATTTAAACGGTGACGGAAAAATTGATGATGCTGAAAAACAAACTTTTATTGAAAAAATAAAAGGTAATGACGAAGATGAAACAAGCGTATCTAATAAAGATATAGCAATGGAATTAGAAGAAATAATGGAAAAAGCTAAAGCTGAAAAAGAAGCACAAGAAAAAGCATTAGCAGAAGAAGCAGAAAAAGCTGAAGCAGCACCAGCAAGTGAAGAAGCTGCACCAATGGGCAGCAGTGGAGCAATGGGTGCAGACGAAGGAAGTAATCCATTCTCTGATTTAGGTTTAGAAACTGGCGAATCTCAAGATCTTGAAGGTATGACAATGGAAGAACTTCAAGAAGAAAAAGAAACGCGCGAAGAAAATTTAGATGCAGCAAATGAACAATTAACAAATGCTCAAGAGAATTATGACAAAGCTGTAGAACAAGATGAACAACTGGATCAAGAATTAAAAGAAAGACAAGAGGCAAATCAAAAAGCAATTGACGGAAAGCAGCAAGAAATTACAAATACTCAAAATAGCATAGTTCAAAAAGAAGATGCTATTAGTGATAAAGAAAGTCAAATTTCAGATTTGGAATCTCAAATTTCAAGCTTAGAACAAGCTGCAAATGCAACATTACCACCAGAAACAATAACGGTAACAGATGCTAATGGAAATACACATGAAGAGCCAAATCCTGAATATGAACCAGCAAAACAAGCAAAGGAAGAAGCACAAGCTCAATTAGAAGAAAAACAACAAGAATTACAACAAGCAAAAAATGAAATAGACCCAATGAAAAAAGACTTGCAAAATCTTGAAGCTCAGTTAAAAACACAACAAGGTGATTTAGAAAAATTAGAACAAGAAAGAACTCAAATTGAAATGGATTTCATGAATTCAGGATGTTCAGATGCAGTTAAAGAAGCACTTCAAGCATTAAATCAGGCAGATAAAATTCAATATAATGCACAAAATGATGTATTCGAAGTAGATAGAAAAATTGCTCAGGAAAAAAATAATAAACCTGAAGAAGAATAGAAAACAAACTTTAAAATAAAAAAGCGGGCAATATGTCCGCTTTTTTATTTGATTTTCTTAGATAAATTTAAATATGCATTATAATATGCTTTAGCGTCCTCGCAAAGTGTGGGGGATTTTTTTAAAAAGCCTGTTTCGTGCGTTGATTGTAGCGAACAGTATTGGCAATATTTGCAGTATTCGTGTTTAAAACATTCTTTAAGATTAGATTTAATAAATTTTTCTCTGAATTTAGGCAGGATGATTTCTGTTATCTCTTTTAAAGAGGTTGAATTATAATTTCCTAAAACATAGTTAAACCCAACGCAGGGCGTAATATCTAAATTAGGGCGTATACTCAATTTTGTAAATCCTGCATTGCAAATTCTTCCGTTTGTTTTAGTAAATTCCTGCCTTAACGTTTTCGGGGTAATGGTGTCACAGTAAAACTGCTCAATATCCTCAAAACTGCATTTTGCGTTTAAGTTATTGTTGTTTTTATTGTGAATAAAGTTACATCCCCTTGAGAACTCTGCCCCAATTTCATCTGCAAACATTTTTACCTCTTTATGACTGCAGATATTATATGAAAGCTGCGAGCATGCAATGTGTACATTAATATTTTTTTTTCTCAAGCGTTTTATTATGTTTAAAGTTTTATGATATGAGCCCTTTACCCCTGTAATATAATCATGTTCATCACTATTCATTGAATAAAGAGAGATTTTAAAAGACTCGGGATAAATACTTAATAATTCATTAAATAAATTTTCATCGTCATAAAGTTTTTGGGCATTTGTTAATATTGATAATGGCATACGCTTTTCTCTAACGTACTTTGCGATTTTTAAAAAGTCTTTATTTATAGTACATTCTCCGCCTGTGAGGGCTATGCCGTAAACATCACTATTATATGCCTCATCAATGATTTTTTTAGCCTGCTCAAAGGAAATAGAATATTCATCCATATTCTTAGGGTTAAAGCAATGTTTGCAGTTAAGATTGCATTTATAATTAAGTTCTAAATGCAAAGAACTGATTATATTATTTTCAATATAAAATTCCTCAAGATTAGCTTTAAAATATTTAAAATTTTTACTTTCAAAATTAATCGCACATTTTAAATTTTTATTATTTCTAATTTCAAAAAGGAACTTTTCTTTATCCTCTGCGTTTTCCCACTTTTGTGCAAGCTCATCTTTTAAGATATAGAAAATGTGATTTTTTATATCTTCTACAAATCTTATAGTATATTTTTTAAAAGTAAATATTCTTGTATTAAGATTTATTGGTATTTGCATATTATGAATTATTTGCAAGCACCATACATAGCTGGAGTTCTATCATAAATTGAAATTTTAACCTCATCGGGCCCTTCAACTACATCTTTAAAAAATTTATTAATTTCATCAATTGACATATTGTCTATTTGTTCATCATCAAAGTTATCAGGCATATTAATCTCCTTTCAAATTTAACATTTTGCCAA
>CANQRT010000008.1 GCA_947626325.1 Candidatus Gastranaerophilales bacterium
GATATGGGTTATAGATGCCTGTGTTAACGCAGCACAAGGACCTTATAGAGCATTAGTTCCTGATTTGGTTCCACCTGAACAGCACTCATTAGCTAATTCATATTTAAGTTTTGCTATTGGCTTAGGCTCTGTAGTCGCAGCAGGTACAGCTCCATTTTTAAAGTATGTTTTCCATTATCAAATGAGTATTAATGCTCAATTTGTTATGGCGGCTCTTGCTTTTTCACTCGCAATGCTTTGGACTTGCTTAACTATACAAGAGCACAAATATAGAAAATCAGATAAAACACAGGAAAATTCAGCTGAAATAAAGGCAGATGAAACACCTTTTGTTCAAAAAGTTGTTAATTTCTTTAAATCATCACCAGAAGTCGGAAAAATCTGCACACTTCAGTTATTTACCTGGATTGGGATTATGAGTTTAAATATTTTCTTTACCCAATATGCAATTCACTCCGTCTTCGGAGTCCCCGACCTAACAAGCGCAACGGAAGAAACAAAAAATTTATACCTTAATACAATAAATAAAGCAACAAACTTTTCATCAATCTGCTTTGCAATACAAAACCTTATATGCTTTTTGGTATCAATTCCCATAGGGTTGTTATCAACAAAATTCGGAAATAAGAAAGTTCACTTCATTGCTTTATTAACTTTAGCATTAGCTTATATCGGAATGGGATTATCAAAAAATCCTGCAGTAATTTTAATATGTATGTCGCTATCAGGTATAGGCTGGGCAAGCGTGTTATCATTACCGTTTGCGATGTTATCAGAGTTCATTCAAAAAGGCTCAGAGGGTTCTGTTATGGGTATATTTAATATATTTATAGCAGGTCCGCAGGTGCTTGTCTGCACTTTGCTTGCTTGGTTTATATCAAAATGTGATTATCAAATCCCCTTAGGTATAAATTATCACTGGGAATACGCATTTTTTATAGGTGCTGTAACCCTTGTTATTGCGGCATTGATAACTAATTTAATTAAAGAAAAATAAAAGAAAAAGAGAGGTTATTATAACCTCTCTTTTTTTATATATTTCTTACAAGTTCTTTTATTTTATCAAATTTATGGATTTTATAAGTAAAGCAAACCCCGCAGCGGTTATATAATCTGTGTTTACAATTTTCGCACTCTGAATTTACATAAGCTAAGCGAGCATACAAATCTATTTTATTATAAAACCAGTTTATTAGTTTATCTAAAGATTTAAAATTATTAATGGAAGCTTTCATATATTTAGATAAACCAAAGCATCTTACAGCTGTCATATCAGGAAGTATATCTATAACGGGACTGCAAGTTTTGCAGCTTTGTATAGGATTAGAACATTCATATTTTTTGCCTATTTGTGAAAGTTCAAGCAATACGCGTTTATCTTCAACATCCAAAAGACAATCTGGAATAGAGTTACAGTCATTGTATGGTGATATATCATTTTTCTTGCAATCCAGCCAAAAACTTCTTAATACGGGTTTCATTTCTTTAAATCCCGCTAATATATCATCTGTATGTTCTTTTGTATCATTAGGAAGTGCAGTTGAAAAGCGCAAGCAGTGAGAGTCTGCTATTTTTAATAGTTCAAATATATACTGGTAATCCATATTTTTTGAATATATGTTTATTCCTAAAGTAAAATTTTTATTAACTTCTTTTATTGCTCTTATATTACTTTTAAGTTTTTCATACATTACTTCGCCAATATCAGAAGCTGAATTACAGTTTATTAAAAAGTGTATTTTTTCATTGCCCAATATATCCAAATACTTATCAAGATTTAATCCGTTTGTATATATAACTATTTGTTTTACTTTCTCGTCAGAATTTAAGATTTCAATTGCTTCTCTAAAATGAGAATAAATTGTAGGTTCACCGCCTATAAGCCCTATTCTGCCGCTGCCCTCCGTCTTTATAAAATCAACAGCTTCTTTAAAATTTTCAAGAGAAAACTCTTCGTTTTCTTTATTAACAAACTCATCAGCAAAACAGTACGGGCATTTCAAATTGCATTTTCTTGTTAAAAATATATTTGCCATAATAATTCCTTACTTTAATAAAATATATTATAACAAAAATTGGCTAATTTCAGCAAACTGCAAATTTCTTTTAATTAACAAGGATAACATACGTGACCGACAGCCTCATTTTTACAACAAGAATGTATTGACGAATTATAATAGTACGGACTTGCACAGTAGCAGCCTTTTGCCTTTGCTAAAACTTCACCACTTTCTATTATATTTGAATACATATCAGTTATTTCTTCTTCACTTAGTTGACTTAAATCTGTTTCTTCCATTTCGTTTGCTCCGTTTTTTTATAGTTTTAACATCTTCCCTAACTTTTTATTTGTTTTTTCATCTATTCTGAAAAATCCAGAAAATGGCGTGAATGTCATTTCATTAAAGTAAATTTGATTTTTGTATAACAGCCAGTCCACCCGCACTAATTTGAACCCCTTTGATAATATTTTTGATTTCTCTACAGCCTCTTTTATTGTTTGTGTTGGGGGTTCGTTTTCTTTTATATATTCGGGACTTAATATCAGTTCACTTTCACTGAAATCTTCATTATATACACTCACCCTTGCAGGTATGCTGTACTCTATCTTTTGATAAAGTTTTGGTTCTCCGTTAAAACAATATATTTCATATTCTATCGGGTATGTTTTTTCTTCATCTATCAGTATCGGCTCTATTATTATTTTTGGCTCTATCCCCTTATACTGCATCTCAAACCCTGCCCACGGAAAAAACGTCTGACTCATCCACCCGTTAAAGCGCTCTTTTATATAATTAAATAATGCTTTCTCTTTTACAAATTCTTCTTTATTTTTTATCTTATACTGCCATTTACATCCATGGTTCGCCTTAATAATAAAAGAACAGGGTAAGGTATTAAATGGGATATCTTCAAATTTATCACCTATCCATAATACAGGCTTTAAATACTTCTCTCCTATTTTTTCCCTTACCCATTCGCGAACTTTTACTTTATCTGTCAGCTCGCTTTTTTGCTGCTTATTGTCATATAACTTTATCCACTGTATTTTTTCATTAAATGTTTTTGGATGTCTTAAATTTAATTCTTTCCCTGTCATTCCCTTAAACATCTTTTTTAAATATCTAGGATACTCGCTCTCTGGCAAGCTTACTAATAATTCATAATCATAAGGAGGTTCGCCTATGTCGTCTTTTGTAAATATTTTTTTAATTAAACTAATCATTTATCCAACTCGGTTATTCCACATTTTGATTATTACATGTTTAACCTTGATAGTCAATGTTAAACATGATTAATGTAAAAAAATCTATAAAATATAATAGGAGATATTATGGTTAAGGCTTCAGAATTACAAAAATATTTAGGAAATCAAATTAAAAGATACAGAAAATCCGCCAATTTATCTCAAGAGCAACTGGCGGAAATTATTGGTATTGCCACAAATTCATTAAGCAGTATTGAAACAGGCAATTCTTTTATGACAAGTTCAACAATGGAAAAACTTATAAATACTCTAAATATTTCACCTAAAGAATTATTTGATTTTCCAGAAATAAATATTGAAGATATCAACATGGCAGAAGATATTAGAGAAAATCTTAAAATTATTGAAAAAGATAAAGAAAAACTTACAATTTTATACAATTTTGTAAGATTATTGAAATAAAAAAGGAGAGTATAAATACTCTCCTTTTTAATAATTATAATATTTAAACTAGAAGTTTAACCCTGCTTCTCTTGCAGCATCAGCTAAAGCTGCAACACGTCCGTGGTATAAAAACCCGCCACGGTCAAATACTACATCTTTAACACCTGCTTTTAATGCTTTCTTTGCAATGGCTTCGCCTACTGCTTTTGCACTTTCAATATTTCCGCCATGAGTTAAATCTTTTCTCATGTCTTTGTCTAAAGATGAAGCAGATACAATTGTTACACCTTTTACGTCATCAATAATTTGAGCATAAATGTGTTTTGTGCTTCTGTATACTGCTAACCTTGGAGCTTCTGTTGTTCCCGTTAGTTTAGTTCTTAATCTTCTGTGTCTTTTTTGTGTTGCTTCTTTTTTGTTTGTTTGTTTAATCATTTTTCTTTCCTTTCACCCGAACCTTCTTACCTTTGTAAGGGTTCATATTGGCTATTTCTTACCTGTCTTACCAGCTTTTCTTCTGATGTGTTCGCCTTCATATTTGATACCTTTACCTTTGTATACTTCAGGCGGTCTCTTGCTTCTGATTAATGCGGCAACATCACCTACTAATTGTTTATTAGCACCAGAAATTGTTATCTTTGTGTTTTGGTCTACTGCTATTTTTATTCCCTCTGGAGCTGGAATATCAATAGGGTGTGAATAACCTAATGCTAAGTTTAATGTATTACCTTGCATTGCTGCACGATAACCTACACCAACTATTTCAAGTTTCTTTGTAAACCCTGTTTTAACACCGTTTATTACATTTGCTACTAAGGTTCTTGATAAACCGTGAAGCGAACGTGATTTTCTGTCTTCATTTAATCTTGTTAAAACAACAGTATTTTCTTGTTTTTCTACTTTTATTTCAGGACGAATTTCAACTGTTTCTGTACCTAAAGGCCCTTTTGCAGTAACTACTTGTCCTTCTACTTTTACCTCAACCCCGTCGGGTATTGCTATCGGTAATTTTCCTATACGTGACATTTTCTTTATCTCCAATTAAATTATTTACTTACCTTTTACCATACGTAGCAAAGAATTTCTCCGCCGACATTTTCTTTTTTTGCTTTTCTGTCGGTTAATAAACCTTTACTTGTTGATATGATTGCTATACCCATTCCGCCTAATACTTGAGGTATATCTTTTGCTTTGCAGTAATTTCTTAATCCTGGTCTTGATACTCTTTGTAGATTTGAAATTACTGGTTTTGATTTTTCATCATATTTTAATGTGATTTTTAAAGTCTTGAAGCTTGAATTTTCTTTATCAACAACTTGATAATCTTCTACATAACCTTCTGACTTTAATAATTTTGCCAATTCTACTTTTAATTTTGAACTTGGCATATCTACTTCATTTAAAGAAACCATATTAGCGTTTCTTATTCTTGTTAGCATATCTGCTATTGGATCTGTGTTCATTTTTTATTTTCCTTTACTTTTTACTACTTACTGAAATTTATTCGGCAGTATAGAAAAGCTTTTGGTGCAGTGGCGGCTTTATATTAGGTTTAACTTACTTATACTTGAGTCCTACTTGAAACCCGCTCTGCGGGGCTTGGATTTTGCTACCTCTCGGGCAAGTTGTTCACTTCGGGCTTTGCCCTGTCATTCGCTTTGCCCTCACTTACTCGGGTTGGTGCAGTGGCACCCTTATATTTGGACTAACTTATTATATTTGAGCCCAACTTTGACCCGGCCACTGCCGGCTACCAACTTGCTTTAACTACACCGGGCAATAAACCTTGATGAGCCATTTTTCTTAAGCATATTCTGCAAATACCGAAGTCTCTGTGGAACCCGTGCGGACGTCCGCAGATTGAACATCTGTTATGAAGTCTTACTCTCGGATATTTTCCTTTTGCCGCTAATGCTTCTCTTTTCAGCTCTTTATCTATCATTGATTTTTTAGCCACGTGATTACTCCTTTTTATTTCTTGAATGGCATACCAAGTGCTCTTAACAGAGCTCTTGCTTCTTCATCCGTATTAGCTGTCGTTATAATTGAAACGTTCATACCATGAACTGCATCCAATTCATCGTATGAAATTTCGGGGAACAATGATTGTTCTTTTAAACCTAAAGTATAGTTGCCTCTGCCATCAAAACTTTTCGGGCTTACACCTCTAAAGTCTCTTATTCTCGGTAATACTACACAAATAAGTTTTTGTAAGAAATCATACATTCTTTCGCCTCTAAGCGTTACCATTGCACCAACAGGCATGCCTTCTCTTAATTTGAATGCTGCTATTGATTTTTTTGCTTTTGTTGATAATGCTTTTTGACCTGCAATCTTTGTTAATTGATTTACAATTGCTTCAGCGAGCTTTGAGTTATGACATGCTTCACCAACACCCATATTTAAAACAATTTTGCTTAATTTTGGGATTTGATGAACATTTTCATACTTAAATTCTTCTTGAAGAACTTTTTTAACTTCTTCATTGTATTTGTCTTTAAGATTTCTTGTTACTACTGTCATTTCCTTATCCTTTCGTAGAATGCAACCCCTCTCGGATTGCCCATACTTATTTATTCTGCATTGTATTAATTTTTACTGTCTTGGATTTTACTGTCTTTGGGCTTGTCATTCGCTCGCTACGCTGCCGCTCATTTCAGCCCCTTGTTACTTTGGTTCGCTTCGCTTAACCCTTTCGCAAAATCCGCTAGTCTAATTTTTCGCCGCATTTTTTGCAAACACGAACTTTTTTATTGTCAACAACATCATACTTTATTCTTGTTGCTTTTTCACATGCACTGCAATAAAGCATAACTTTTGATGAATCCATTGCTGCTTCAACTTTAATTAATCCGCCTTGATTGCCGCCTTGTGCTTTTTGTGCTTTCGTTACTATATTTGCACCCTCTACTATTACTTTATTTTCAGCTGTAATAACTTTCTTTACGGAACTTACTTTGCCTTTGTCTTTTCCTGAGGTGATTACAACTTTATCTCCGCTCTTTATGTGTATCGGATGTTTTTCTACCGATTTTTTATTTTTCATGGTTTATCTCCTATATAACTTCTGGAGCTAAAGAGATTATTTTCATAAAGTTTTTATCTCTTAACTCTCTGGCAACAGGCCCGAAAACACGGGTACCTCTCGGGTTACCGTCTTTATTGATTATTACTGCGGCATTTTCGTCAAATCTAATTACACTGCCATCTGCACGCTTAATATCTTCTTTTGTTCTAACTACTACTGCTTGAACAACTTCTGATTTCTTAACAGGCATGCCTGGAGCTGCATCTTTAACTGCCGCTACAATTACATCACCTACATGTGCATATTTTTTGTTTGAACTTCCCATTACTCGGATACATAACAATTCTTTTGCACCTGTATTGTCTGCTACTTGTAATCTTGTCTCTTGCTGTATCATTTTATTTCATCCTTTGAAATTACTTATTTTACTTTTTCCACTATTTCGGAAACAACCCAACGTTTACCGCCTGATATCGGTTTTGATTCTGTAATTCTTACAATATCACCTTCTGAACATTGATTTTGTTCATCATGTGCTTTGTAATGTTTTGTTGTTTCAATAATTTTCTTATATTTTGGATGTTGATTGTATGATGCAACTTTAACTACTGCTGTTTTATCCATTTTGTTGCTTACTACAACACCTTGTTTTTCTTTCTTAGGCATTTTACTTAACCTCTTTTTTTTGATTAATTACTGTTTTTGCTCTTGCTATTGATTTACGCAACTCTTTTATTTGTGAATTTGCTCTGCCTAAATCAGCAGAATTTTCATACTTATTTGTATGTTTTTTGAATCTTATATCAAATAATTGCTTTTTGCTGTCCGCAATTATTTCATTGAGTTCTTTTTCTGATTTTTCACGTATTTCTTCAATTTTCATAGCTATTCACCTGTTTTCTCAACAATTTTTACTTTTATCGGTAATTTTTGAGCAGCTAATTCAAGTGCACGTATTGCTACTTCTCTTTGAGGATAATCTAGTTCAAATAATATTCTTCCTGGTTTTACAACTGCAACCCAGTATTCAGGGTTTCCTTTTCCCTTACCCATACGAGTTTCAGCAGGTTTCGCCGTTATCGGTTTATCGGGGAAGATTTTTATCCATACATTTCCGCCTCTTTTTATCTCACGTGACATTGCACGTCTTGCTGCTTCTATTTGTCTTGATGTTATCCATGCAGGATCTTGTGCCTGAAGCCCGTATTCACCTAATTCTAATTTGGTTCCGCGGGTTTCATGACCTTTCATTCTGCCTTTCATCATCTTTCTGTATTTTGTTTTCTTGGGCATTAACATGATTGTTTTTCGCTCCTAATTCATTGTTACTGTTTGTCTTGAATTTATTATCTTGGGCTTTTTTCCTTTTACGTATTACTATTAGAATTTGAGCCCGATTTAACCTATAATTTTAAGGTTGCTATTCTTCAACTTTTGGTGCTTCTTCTTCAGCTTTTGTTTCTTGTGCTTTAGCTGCTCTCTTTTTTCTTCTTGCACCAACAGGCTTTTCTTCAAAATTATTTGCACCTGCTTTTTTAGCTTTGATGTTTTGGTCTGCCATTTCTCCAGGCATTAAGTTACCTTTGAAAATCCATACCTTGACACCAATTTTACCCATTATAGTATCTGCTTCGGCAAATCCGTAATCTACATTTGCTCTTAAAGTTTGAAGCGGGATTCTGCCTTCTTTTGCCCATTCTGAACGTGCAATTTCAGCTCCGCCTAATCTTCCTGATACCATAACTTTTATTCCTTGAGCTCCACCTCGCATTGCTCTTTGCATTGCTTGTTTCATTGCTCTTCTGAATGCTATACGTTTTTCTAATTGAAGTGCTATTGATTCTGCTACTAATTGTGAATCTATATCAACTCTTGCAACTTCAACAACGTCTATTGTTACTGTTTTATTTATTAATTTTGCAACGGCTGCTCTTAATTCATCTATACCTTGTCCACCGCGGCCTACTACAACACCAGGTTTTGCAGTTACAACTGTTACAGTTACATTCTGCGCTTTTCTTGCTATCAATATTCTTGATATTCCTGCAGCATATAACTTCTTCTTTACAAAATTTCTAATTTTTGCGTCTTCTGCGATAAACTCGGGATAATCCTTTTTAGCAAACCATGTGCTGAACCAAGGTTGTATTATTCCTACTCTAAATCCTGTCGGATGTGTCTTTTGTCCCATGTCTGTTACCTTCTACTTCGATTCATTCGTTACTTTTACCGTTAAATGAGATGTTCTTTTAACTCTTGCATACATTCTGCCTTGAGCTCTCGGTTTTGCTCTCTTTAACGTTCTGCTTTCATCTGCATATATTTCGGAAACTTTTAATGATTCCGCAGTTGCGCCAAATTTTTCTGTCGCATTTGCTACAGCTGCTGTTATGTTTTTCTCTACTACACGTGCTGCAAAATACGGCATAAATTTCAACATGCTTAATGCTTCCGATGCTGATTTGCCTCTTACAAGATTTATTACTCTGCGTAATTTTCTTGCTGGCATTGTTATATCTGTTTGTTTTGCCTTAGCTTCCATAATTATATCCTTTTCGCTGTTTTATCTTGCCCTGAGTGGCCTCTAAACATTCTTGTAGGTGCAAATTCACCTAATCTGTGACCTACCATCGGTTCTGATATATATACGGGTACGTGAGTCTTTCCGTTATAAACCGCTATTGTATGCCCTACCATATCGGGGTTTTCTGGAGTAATCATAGACGCTCTTGACCATGTCTTTATTACTCTCTTTTCTTTATTTGCATTTAATTTATCTATCTTTGCTTTTAAAGAGTCGTGTACATATACACCCTTTTTTAGTGAACGTGTCATTAATTATCTCCTTTGATTAGCGTTTTCTGCTTCTGACTATTAATTTATCGGTCGTTTTGTGGACTTTTCTTGTCTTTTGACCTAATGCAGGTTTACCCCACGGTGTCTTAGGATTACCACCAGGTCCTGTTTTACCTTCGCCGCCGCCATGAGGGTGATCACATGGGTTCATTGTTACACCTCTTACAGTTGGTCTTATTCCTAAGTGACGTGTTCTTCCTGCTTTTCCGATTTTTAAATTCTTAAATTCAGAATTGCCTAATACGCCTATTGTTGCTAAACATTCTTTTCTTACCATTCTCATTTCTGAGCTCGGCATTTTTAATGTTACATAGTTTCCGTCTTTTGCCATTAATTGAGCGCCTGCCCCTGCGGTTCTAACCATTTTTCCACCGCGTCCTGGGATTAACTCTATATTATGCACTACAGTTCCTAACGGGATTAATTCTAACGGAAGTGCATTCCCTGTTTGTATCTCTGCACTTGGCCCAGATACTACTTTATCGCCTACCTTTAAGTCATGCGGTGTTAGTATGTATCTCTTTTCGCCGTCTGCATATACTACTAACGATATTCTTACGTTTCTGTTCGGATCATACTCGATTGTTTTTACTGTACCTTCTATTCCGAATTTTTCACGTTTATAATCTATTACTCTGTATGCTTGCTTATGTCCGCCGCCTTTATGTCTGCAGGTTATTCTGCCTGTATTGTTTCTTCCTGCTGTTTTTCTTATCGGCTGCAGTAATGATTTTTCGGGTGTTGATGTTGTTATTTCCGAATAATCACTCTTTATCATTCCTCTTTGTCCCGGAGATGTCGGATTAATTTTTCTTGTACCCATCGGTCTATACTCCTGCTAATTCTTCGATAGGATCACCTTCAATTGTTACAATCGCTTTTTTGCTTGATTGAGTTCTGCCTACTGAGTATCCTACTCTTTTTGCATGCGACGGCATATATACTGTTCTTACTTTCTTTACTTTTCTACCTGGAAAAGCTAATTCTACCGCCTGTGCTATTTCTACTTTAGTTGCATCTTTTAATACTTCAAATGTATATTGATTTAATGATGCTGCTGTCATTGATTTTTCCGTTATTATAGGTCTTTTGATTATGTCGTATAATCTTTCTTTGTTTTGTTTTACTGTACTCATTATTTTGATAACCTCTCAGTTATTTCTAATATTGCCGCTTCTGTCATAACCAATGTGTCTGC
Organism: Candidatus Gastranaerophilales bacterium; assembly: GCA_947626325.1. Classification (GTDB taxonomy): domain Bacteria; phylum Cyanobacteriota; class Vampirovibrionia; order Gastranaerophilales; family Gastranaerophilaceae; genus Avigastranaerophilus. Next base: position 10,735 of record CANQRT010000008.1, read on the forward strand.
CTCTAGTAAGTCTTTAACATTTAGGTTTGACGGTAATATGATTTTTACGTTAGGAAGATTTCTTGCTGCTAATTCTAATTGTCCATTTTCTGCTGCTTGAGTATTTGCTACAATTAAAATCTTACCTTCTGCTTTTATTGCTTTTAGTGATTGAGCTACTAACTTTGTTTTTGCTTCGTTTATTTCAGAAAAATCTTTTACTAATATTGTATTTTCTAATCTTGCTGATAAAGCTGATTTAATAGCTAATCTTCTTGCTTTTTGAGGCATTGAAAATTCATAGCTTCTAGGTTTTGGCCCAAATACTACACCACCGCCTGCAAACAACGGACTTCTTATTGAACCTGCTCTTGCTCTTCCTGTTCCTTTTTGTTTCCATGGCTTTCTTCCGCCGCCTGAAACTTCTGCCCTTGTTTTAGCACATGCGTTTCCGCCTCTTGCATTGTTTAATTGTCTTCTTAATGCCATATGCATTACATGTAAGTTCGGTTCTACTCCGAATACTTTTTCATCAAGAGCAATTTGTCCAACTTGCTTTCCGCTTGTGCTTAATATTGATATTTCTTTTGTCATTTTTCTTTTTCCTTACTTTTTGGTTTTTTAGGTATTTTTAATTTTCCTTTTTTAAACCTGTCGTTTTGTTTTTATTTACTCAGACTTGTTAAGCTATGCCTAACTTCGCCTTGTGGAAAATTTTAGTTCCATTTAACTCTTGATGGTACTACCGTTACAAGTTTTCCCTCTGGACCTGGAACTGAGCCTTTTATGAGTAATAAATTGTTTTCGCTATCTATTCTTACTACTGTAAGTTTTGTTATTGTAACTCTCTCATTACCCATATTCCCTGCCATTCTTTTACCTTTAATTACTCGGCCAGGGGTTGTGCCTGCACCAATAGAACCAGGTTCTCTATGGTTTTTTGAACCGTGTGCCATTGGCCCTCTTCCAAAGTTCCATCTCTTTACTGTACCTTGGAAGCCTTTTCCGATTGATGTTCCCGTTACATCTACCTTTGTACCTTCTGTCAATACGCTTAAATCTATCGTTTGACCTACTTGATAGTTTTCGGGATTATCTAATCTAAATTCTTGTAAATGTTTAAAGTTTTCCAATCCGTTTTTCTTAAAATGTCCGATTTGTGCTTTTGTTAAATGCTTTTCTTTTGCAGGAACTACGCCTACTTGTATTGCATTATAACCGTCTGAATCTACAGTCTTTACTTGAGTTACTGTTAACGGATTAACTTTTATTACTGTTACGGGAATTGCAAGTCCTTCTTTGTTAAATACTTGTGTCATCCCAAGTTTTTCACCTATTACTCCCAGTGTCATATTTCACCTTTCTTTTGTGAGCGCTACGTTATCTGCTTGCTTCGTAGATCACATTCAATTTATTAAGGAGTTTCCTCTATTAAATTGTCTGTGGTTTAATTTCCTTTTTCCTCGAGCCTGTCGCTCGCTTTGCCCGACTACTAATTCGGAAATTAAAGTTTTACTTCGATATCTACTCCAGCAGGCAAATCCATTCTTGTTAGTTCTTCTGTTGTTTGTGCTGTTGGATCATAAATATCTATGATTCTTTTGTGTATCCTCATCTCAAAATGCTCTCTTGACTTTTTGTCTACGTGAGGTGAACGGAGTACACAATATAATCTTCTTTTTGTAGGTAACGGTACAGGTCCTGCAACTCTTGCCTCTGTACGTTTTACTACTTCTACAATTTTACTTGCAGATATGTCGATTAATTTATGGTCGTACGCTTTCAAACAAACTCTGATTCTTTGCTGCTTGTTTTCGTTCATTTCCACTTCCTTTTATTGTTTGGCTTTTGCCTCAATGGCTGTGTATTCTACTTTTGTAAACCATTCTTTCTTGATTTATGCTTTTTACGCAAAATACTTTTGCCCATCTCAGCTTATCTAAATTTATATTAAACATATTTTATCGTCAACAAGTAATTTTTTATTTTTTATTTTTTTCTTAATATTTCTTTATTTTTTTGTAAATTTCTTGACTTTTTCTAAAACACTCACTGATTTTGCTCTACAGTGTTACAGGGTTTTGTATTATTAATCTCCCTGCCTCTATTGCCGTTTGCTCCAGCTTTTTATACCTTTGCATTTCTTCTTCCGTACTTGAATATTCCATTCCAGCGCGAGCCATATCTTTTATTTGGCTTATTAAATCAGCACTTTGTAACATCATTCGGTATATTGTACCTTCGTCAGCTTTTTCACCAGCTGTTTTTACTGTTTTTATCCAATTTACTATACTTGTCGGACTTATTTTATTTAAGTATGCCCATAAATATAATATTTCACCTGACGTTTTATTATAATGGCAATCTATAGATTTTATTCCCTGTTTAGTTTCCGCTTCTCTTACTTTTTCAGTAATTTTTGCCAGTTTTTTTACAATTTCGTTTGTTTGTATTCTATCTGCATCGCATTCGGATTTAAAATCAGATTTCATATCTCTTAAATTAATTAATCCTTTCACGGGCTGTGCTATTTTTTCCTGCGCCGTTGCTCTTGCATATTCTTGCTCCGAGTGCGAACATTCGCTTTTTATTCTATCTAATGGGAATTTTTTTATAAATCTTGAATTTGAATATAAAACATTTTCTATATTCTCATCCAAATATTCCATAATTTGAGCATACTCTAATTCTTTTTCAAGTTCTTCTCTTCGTCTGTCGAGTTTTGCCTTTGCCTTTTTCCCTTTCTCATTTCCTTGTGTTTCTGATATTTGCAATTTTAGTTTTTCAATATATGTTTGTATATCTCCGTTTACTTTCTTTTTATATGAATTTACAGCATTTAAATGGTTTTGCAATACCGACGAGGGTATTGTTTCTCCATTTTGCATTGCGCTCATTAATGATTTAGGAGTGTATCTTCCTGTATCTGATAATATTTTATATACTTTTGACCTTATTGCACGTAAATACTCTAGTTCTGATTTAATTTCTTCCTTTGATCTATCTGTTTTTTCAAGTCCATTTATAAATTCTAATATTTCCTCATAAGAAGCAAAGCTCTTTATATCTTTGCCAAATTGTGCCAAGCCTGCATTTAATTGAGTTTTTAATTCTTTTTCCATAACTTCAGCAGTTTGGCTTGCTTTATCAAAAATTCCCGTTATATCAACTTGCGGAGTCAATTCATCTTCTTTCGGATTTGCAGGAGTTGATATTGCACCTGCAAACAGTGCAAGTGTTTCAGGAGTTATATTATCTAAAGCCCCTGAAGTTATTAAATCGGTTAAAATTAACGCATTATATCCTCTTACTTTTGAAGATATTTCGCCTTTTGGAGTTACCTCAATTCCATTTTCATCACGGGTTATATAGCCCAGTGACTTAAGCACATCTGTTTTTTTCAAACTAATATCTTCAAGTTCATTTAATTTTTTTTCTCTTTCACTCTGGTCTTTGCTGTGAGCATAAAATGTTTGTGAATAGATGTCAGTTAATGCACATTCATCGGAATTATAATGGTAATATCCTGTTAAAAACGGATAATCTGGATTATATCTGCTTTCAAGAGAGTTATGTGCCATTGCTTCAAGCGACAAAAATTCTTGTTCATCCTGCATATTTACTGGCATTGTATATACATAACCTACTTTATCAATGCCTCGTCTGCCCGCTCTACCCGCCATTTGCTTAAATTCGTTTGAAGTTAAAAGTCTGTTTCCGCTTTCATCTTCCGCCTCGCTGACTGGTTTATGCGCACTTGATATTACTACCGTTTTTGCTGGCATATTTATTCCTGCTGCCAGTGTTTCAGTTGATATAACTACTTTTATTAATTTCTTTTGGAATAATTCTTCAATCAATTCTTTTTGAGCTGGAATTATACCTGCATTATGTATTGCATACCCATGTTTTAGGGCATTTATATTCAACTGAGAACCTATATATTTTTGCGAAGCATATTTTTTTACTATCTCGTCAATTTCTTTTTGTTCATCCTCACTTGTCAAAATAGGTGCTTCTTTTTCAAAATAATCAAGAAGTTCTCTTGAGAATTTCCTGCTGAATATAAAAAATATTGCAGGCAGTTGATTTCTCATTTTAAGTTCTTTTACCGCATTATTAAAGTCGCTTAAAGACGGTTTTGCATATACTGCAGGAGATTGAACATTTATATAACCTCGGTTTATGCCTTTTTTTAGCATTTTTTCTTCTTTTTCATAATTAAGAGTAGTCAGCCTATCGAAGATTAAAGGAACATTTCTTGCCTCTGCAGGGATTGACACTAAATGAATCCCGTTTTCGCTCACTGTATTCATCCAGGATTGTATTTCTTTAGGATTTCCTATTGTTGCGCTTAATGCTAACACTTGAGCATCCTTAGGAGTCAGCATTATTGATTCTTCCCAAACAGCCCCCCTTGAAATATCACCCAAATAATGGCATTCATCAAATATTACAGTTCCAAGATTATCCATTAACGGTGCATCTTCGCCAAAGTGTTTTGATAATGCCATATTTCTGTATACTTCTGTGGTCATTATTAATATTGGAGCATCGGCATTTTCTCTCCTATCTCCTGTTAAAATTCCGACATTTTCTTCGCCGTAAATTTCTTTAAATTCTTTTAATTTTTGATTGCTCAAGGCCTTTAGCGGAGTTGTATAGAATGTCTTTTTACCTTCCTTCATGTTTTTTGATGCTGCATAATACGCAACTGCTGTTTTTCCAGTTCCTGTAGGAGCTTCAACTATTACGTCCTTGCCTGCGCTAAGTGCCATGCCCGCTTCTTTTTGAAACTCATCAGGCGTACATCCTTGTGGTAAATGGAAATATGACATATCCGCAGCTGGGTACTTTATTAAATCGCGTCCAAAATATATTTCAAAATTTCTCTCTTTAATATCTAATCCAGTGTCGCACTTTGCCGCCGACTCATCGTCGCCGTACAAGTGCTCACCTTTTAAAGTTGCCACTCCAAAATTTCGCTCACGTTCCTTATCGCGAAATTTTCTCGGACAATTTATATTATTACTTTTTTTACAGGGGGTGCTTTTCAATGTATAATTTACTCTATATGCGGGTGATATAGGATTAATTTTCATATTTTCTCCTTTGATATTCCATATTGGAGTAAAACTTGAAAATATTTTTTTACCGCCTGCAACTACATAATTTTAATATAATGTTACAATTAAATCCCTGTAAATCGTTGTAAATCGTTCTTATCAAACACTTCTATCCTTTCTTGATTATGAACGAATATTATACACGATATTAACGGTTTAAACATTTCAAAATCGATATATGAAAGTTTTTTAATTAAATCTGCCATATTATCAGCCAAAAATTCCGTTATTAATATTTTATTTTTGAAAACAAGAGAGCTGAAATAATCCAATCCTGTTTTTGTTGTTATGCTTTCAAAATATATTATATCGGGTGACTGAAATTCTATAAACCGCATTGCTTTATCTATGTTAAAAGCAATATTTTCATTAAGTTCGCATTGATTTACATTTTCAAGATTATATTTTGAAACAGCTTCAATAGTCATAATATTTTTATTTTCAGAAGCGATTTCAGATAGTATGGAGTATATTATATGTGTTTTCCCCGAAAGCGATGAACCGCAAACCAATACAATTCCAGGGGCTTGCAATTCGTTTTTTACTGATTTTATTTGAGAGTCGCTTAAATTGAGTTCTGATAGTTTTTTGGGCGGTTTATAGATTTTCAAAGAAATTCTCTCGCCGTTAATTGTCGGGAATGCCGAAATACTTGCAGTCAAGACAATATCGTCCACTTTAAAAACCAGCTTGCCTAACTGCGGAAGCTCGCACACACTTGCATCTAATGCCGAAAGTGTTTTTAATTTAGAAATAAATGGAACTACAAGCACTGCTGGAATTTGTCCTGTATTTATTATTCCGTCATTTTGCCTAAAATTAACGCTCAATCCGTTTGGAACATGTTCAAAAAACATTTCATGAACATTATTTAATATTGCCTGTTTTAATATTGCTCTAATCAAAATTTGTATATGCTCATCAGATAAAACATCATTATGAAGTTCCTCTTGCCAGTCGTATTTTACTTCATTTTCTTCAATTTTTATCTGCCCGACAGAGCTTGAGCTTGTATAATATTCTTCTATTTTTTTTAATACAAGACTTTCTGCGGATACAACAGGTTCTATATCACATCCTGTCTGCTCAACAATTTTATCTATGGCAAATAAATCCAAAGGGTCAGCCATAGCAACCGTTAACACATTTTCAATTTTAAACAGAGGAATAATTTTATATTTTCTTGCATCGTTAAAATTTATATAAGACAAGCATTTTGTATCCAAGGTATAATCTTTTAAATCAACATATGGTATATGGAGTTTGCTTTCCAAGAACTTTAACAATTTTTCTTCAGTGATTAAGCCTGATTTTATAAGTATTTGACCAATATTTACATTTTGTGACTGTGCCAATTCTTCGGCTTTTTCTATATCTTCATAGCTTACAAAACCGTCACGAACCAAATCATACTTTAATTTTTCAAGTGTTTTATTAGTTACAAGCTCCATAATTTATCCTAAATAACTCTTTACTTTTTCAACAACAAAGTCAACTTGAAACGGTTTTGTAATATACTCATCCGCCCCAGTTTCTTCCCCGATTAACTTATCTTCTTCCTGCGAACGAGCTGTTACCATTAATATAGGAATGTCTTTATACTTACTGTCGTATTTTAACAATCTGCTTATCTTATATCCGTTGATTTTCGGCATCATTACATCTAAAATAATCAAATCAGGATTGCATTCCCGTGCCAAGCGCAAACCTTCTTCCCCGTCAGATGCTGTTATACACTCATAACCTTGAGCTTCAAGCACAAACTTTAATATTTCTATTATATCTGCCTCATCATCAACTATCAGTATCTTTTTCATCACTTTCCCCTTTTGAAAATTGATTGATTTTTTCAATCAATACTTTAATATCATCCCCATCTAGCGGATACAGTGCTTTTGAATACATTATATCACATTCAGGATTTTCTTTTTCAATAGTTTTAATATACGTTTCAAGTTTTCTTATTTCAAAATCATATACAAACGAATCTATATCAACTGTATAAGCGTAATAATAGTTTTTCCCGTCTTTAACAGTTCTATATTCTTTAAACACCGATGTTTTTCGAATAATATCTTCTTTTAAAATCTTATCAATAGCGGATATTTCAGTTTCTTTTTCACATAAACCAATTAAAGCAATATTTATATGTTCTTGATTAGCCTTTTGAATTTCCTGTTCAAGCGAATGCAGGAAAATTTCTTTTTCATTCATTATCGGGATTGCGAGAAAGAAGGTTGTACCTTTATTCAATTCGCTGTCGAGCCAAATAAAGCCCTTATGAGCCTCCATTAACCTTTTTGCAATAGGTAGCCCTAAGCCTGAACCGCCGACTTTTCTGCTTAAAGAGTTCTCTATTTGTTTAAACTGTTCAAACACTTTACCCCAATCCTCGCGGGCAATACCTATTCCGTTATCCTGTACGGATATTTTTACGTATTCTTTACTTAAATTTTCAGGCAGAGTTTCAAAAAATTCTACTTTTCTAAGTTCATCGGCACTAATTTTTGATGAACTTATTTTTATAGTACCATTTTCAGGGGTAAATTTAATTGCATTAGATACAAGATTAGTTAAAACCTGCTCCATTCTTTGGCTGTCAATATAAACCTGTTCAATGTCAGGAGTTAAATTAGTTTCAATAGTAATATTTTGCTCCTTAGCAAGACTTTCAAGTGTGTTTTTAACGAGTTCTACAGGCAGATTAATATTTGTTTTTTCAAACCTGAATTCCATTTTACCTGCCTCAATTTTTGATAAATCAAGCAAATCATAAATTATAGCCGAAAGCCTTGTAACATTTCTTTTTGCAAGATTTAAAAACTTTTCCATAGTTTCATTAATCTCGCCTGCTGTTCCTTTTAAAATTATATCAAGCGCACTGTTTATAGAGGTCAAAGGTGTTCTTAATTCATGAGAAACTATTGAAATAAACTCTGATTTCAATCTTTCTAATTTTTCGAGTTTTATGTTAGTATCTTTTATTTCTTCATATAAAATAGCGCTTTCTAACGGCAAAGATACTTGTTTTATAAGAGTTGTAAAGCATTTTGTATCATCCTGAGCAAAATCGGTTTCTCTAAAAACCTCTATTATCCCGTAGAATTTATTTTTAATATTTATCGGGGCAAACAAATTATCATAGCCGAAAATGTTTAAATCGTACTCCCCGCACCTGTCTTTAATCTCTTTTTTAATGTGAATATCGTCAATTGAAGGATTTATAGAGAATAAATTTTTATAATTTAACAGTGCGCGAAGCTTAATAGCATTTTCGAGCCTTGTTGAAAGCGGAAGCACAGATTTTATAATTAATTTAATATCATTTACATCATTTAATATAAGCGCATAGCACAAATTTAAAGACAAGCTCTGGTCAAGCCCGTCTGTCATTATTTCAATAAGCTTTGTCTTATCAAGCGAACCTGCTAATTGTGTGCTTGAATTATAAAGCACATTTAACTGATATAAACTTTTAGCTAAATCGTTGTTATTTTTCGATAGAGTCCTAAAAGTTTCGCACAACTGCAAATTTGAATTTATCGAGGATTTAAACAAATTTTCATCAAAAGGTCTTGTTATATAGGAGTTAGCGTATTTTAAAATATTATAATTTTTATTTTTTTCACTCAATAAAGCAATAGAGCGCATATCTTTAGTCTGCATAGTCAATTTTAAATTTCTCAAAACAGATATTACATCAATATTCAGAGAATTTTCATCAAAAAGAAAGATAGAAGCAGTATCATTTTTAACGGTTTCTTGAGCCTCTTGTTCAGATTTAACAGTAACTATCTCAAGAGAATTGTTATCAAAAATTCCACTAATTTCATCTATTGTTTTACTATTGTCGGATATTAAAATTACCTTTGCCATAGCAGATTTATTTTAACAGCAATTTTATTTGTAATAAATTATTAAACAAATCTTAATTAAATTTTACTCTAATTTTTATTTTTATTCCAAAAATCGTAATTACTTTGTATTTGATTAAGAAATGTAAAGTTTTTAAGATATTAAGCAATTTAAGGAGAGAAAAAAACTTTATATAAATACGAGGATTCAATTAAGTTTTAATTAAGATACAAATTTTTACTTTCATATTCATACACACCTTACTTACTACCTTTACTAACACACGAGGAAATTGAAAAAGATTTCAGAGGAACCCTAAAAAGTTCCTTTTTTTTTGCGGTTTTTCCGCAGGGTAGAGCGAAGCGAACCCGAGTGAGCAACAACCCGACCGAGCGGAAAAAACCGAAAGGTTTTTTAAGCGAGGTTGCAATGGTTGTGCGAACAGGAAAAACCAAGAAGCGGTTTTTGCGTAAGGCGAAGTCGAGCAAAGCGAGCGAGCCTGAAACGCTGAGGCAGAATGTTTGCGGCAGCGAAGCGAAGCAAACCACTCTGCCGAAATGAAGCAAAAACCAAGAAGCGGTTTTTGCGTAGAGCGAAGCTCGAATAAGTGAATGCCCGAAGTTACAAAGCGAACATTTGAAGCATTAGCTGAAAATTGTGAGCCTGTATGCGAAGTGTAGCTGATCAGACACGAAGTGTGGAGAACGACAGGGCAAAGAAGAAGCAAAAACCAAGAAGCGGTTTTTGCGTAAGGCGCCCGCAAGGCGGGTTTCAAGCTGGGCTCAAATATAAATAAGTTAAACTCCGCCGCTGCGGCCGAGTTCCGCAGCTCATGCTAAGTATAGAAGTTATCTGTTCACAGCAGAAGAATGAAATTTAATAATTTACGCTTATAGGCAGGACAAATTTAAAATAAATACTCAAACTCAAGATGTCCGATTTTTACTAAATCGCCCTCTTGCACGCCTGCTGCTTTTAAAGCTTCAAAAACTCCCATTGACTTTAAAATATTTTGAAACCTGTATAACTGCTCCGTATTTCTGCCGTCTGTTACATTTGCCAGTCTAAATATCTTACCGCCCTCAACAATAAAGGTGTGTTTATCAACTTTATATACGCTATATGCGCTGTCGTCATTATCTTCTGCGCCGTCATCTTCTTCAACTTCAACTTCAATAACAGGTTTGGGGATTTCCTCAACCTTTTTTTCCACAAAATACATAAATTCTTTTACATTTTTCCCTGTAGCTGCCGAAATTAAAAATACGTCGTCTGATATTTTTTTAAATTCTTCTAAATAGTGATTTTGTAATTCATCACTTACTGCGTCGATTTTATTTAAAGCGATTATCTGATAAACACTAGCGAGTTTCTCGGAGTGTTTTTTAAGTTCATTATTAATAACTTTATAGTTTTGTAATGGATTTTCGGAGGTTAAATCAACGAGATGTATTAAAAATCTGCATCTTTCAACATGGCGTAAGAACTCATGCCCGAGCCCCACCCCGTCAGAAGCCCCCTCAATCAAACCAGGGATATCTGCAATAACATACCCGTCGCCGTTATCCTTTTTAACGACACCAAGGTGCGGAGTGATTGTAGTAAAAGGGTAATCTGCAATTTTAGGTTTTGCAGAGCTGACAGCACTTATAAGAGTAGACTTACCAGCATTAGGCATACCAAGCAAGCCGACATCTGCAATAAGTTTTAATTCAAGTTCCAGAGTTCTTTCAATTCCGCTTTCTCCAGGCTCGCAAAACTGCGGGGCACGTTTTTGAGGGGTAGCGAAACACGCATTTCCCCGCCCGCCTCGTCCTCCTTTTGCAACGAGAACACACTGTCCTGCAAGATTAAAATCAGCAATAATTTTATCAGTTACAGTATCTCTAACAACAGTACCAACAGGGACTTTGATAAACAAGTCTTTTCCGCATCTGCCGTGCTGAGTTTTAATATAACCGTTTTCACCATTTTCGGCTTTAAATACGGATTGAAATTGAAAATCCATTAAAGTAGACATATCTTCAGTAGCGACAAGATAGACATCCCCGCCCTTACCGCCGTTTCCACCAGCGGGCCCGCCTTTATCGACATATTTTTCTCTGCGCCAAGCAACAATCCCGTTCCCGCCTTTGCCTGATAATATTTTAATTTTTGTTTTATCTATAAACATTTATGCCTCTAAAACTATTATATAACAAACAAAAGCTTTACTTTAACAACTCAAAACAGTTTTTCTTAAATTTTATAATACCCTCAGACTGCATACGTGAAAGCTCGCGGGATAATGCACTCCTGTCAGTACACAAAAATCTTGCCATTTCTTCTCTGCTATATGGCACATAAAAAGCGCCTTGAGATGATTTATAGCTTTCTAAAAAAGTTAAAATCTTTTCTCTGATTGTTTTTTGACCTATAATATCTATTTTATCAGACAGCAGTATATTTCGCTTTGATATCATTTTCATGATATTTTTAATCATCCTTAAATGATACGGGCAGAGTTTTTCACACGGTGTAACTATTTTTTCATAAGGTAAAAACAGGATTTCACAGCCAGTTAATGTGTAAATTCTAACAGGACTCTTATTTATATCACAGCACACTATATTGTGACCAAATATATCATTGGTTTTTAGCTTCTCTAAAATTACTTCATTCGAGTCTATATCTGGTTTTGAGATTACTGCACTGCCTTCCAGCATAACTCCTAAATAATTTATCTTATCTCCAATATGCAGAATTGTAGTATTTTTCTTAAAAGTTTTAGTTTTGATGCCGATACACTTTAAAAGTTCAAGCACCGATTTATCTTCTATTCCCTCAAATAAATCTATTTTAAGCATTAAAACGATTTTCTCTTTTTCTTTGATTTCTTTAAATTTGTTATATTTAAATCTTTTTTTGCATTATCCAATGATATTTTAGCAAGCGGTTTATGGTTTCTTCTATCATAGAAAACAAGCCAATGTTCACGTTTAGGATCATTAACAGAGAAAGATAAAATGCCGGATACACTTTCACCCTTTTTTATTGTTTTCATAGCGAGCGAATTTTTATAATCAGTAAATATAGAAGCATTAAAACTGTTGTGTAAATCGCTTACAAGTGCTATATCAAATGTAGAAAAATCTGTTTTAGAGTTATTTTTTATGATTAAATCCAATGATATAGTATTTAAGTTCCCAAACGGATCTTCTTCAAGAAACATATCCGTAATTAAAATATCAAGTCCGTCATACTTAATTTCTTCATCTCTAAGCGCTTCTTTTGTCATAACAGGGATTTCTTCCGTGCTTTTTATACGAACTTTTATTTCATCGCCAGGAGAAATAAGAACATCCTTACCTTTTCTAAACAAGCTCAAGCCAAGAGCAATAACACTGCCTAAAGCAGCACCGCCTGCAAGAGTATACCCTTGGCTGACAATAGCGCCCTCAAGACCAACAAGTTCTATTGCCGCCATTGCCCCATAAGCAGCACCGATTGCCGTATTTGTAGCATTTTCGCCAATTGATTTAACAACGGAATGTGCAGGGTTAAGTTTAGAAGTCATACCACCCTCAATAGGGATTTCACGACCGTCTGGAGTAATTAAATAATCAAAGCCTAATTCAATATAACCGTCACGTCCCATACGTTTAGGGTCTACCATATTTTTTATTGTACCATGAGCCACAGTTCCCTTAGGAAGCAGAACACCCGAGCCAGCCAAAACATCTTCTGACACCTGAGCAAAAAACTCATCTCCCTCTATTGAAGTTTTGCCAGATAATACCTGTGATACTGTTAAATTGATAGTTTTTTCTTCATCAATTTTTTTTACTTCGTTAGTGAACATATTATCACGTTCATTTTTATGGACATCAGTTTCTTCGATGTACCCATGATAAGGTTCTTGGGCAAGTGCAATCAAGTTAATATTTAGAGAGTTTATCCCCAATAAAATCAATAATGTTAACAGTTTCTTTTTCATATCTTAAAATATTTTACTACATTATTTGTTCAAATTCAAAATTTTATAACGCAAAATGAGCTTGTTTGTGATATTATTTTTTAGGAAAAAGGGATAATAGAGGTTATATTAATATCAATGGCAACAATGGAAGAATTAAGAAAAAAATATGAAGTTGTAATCGGTTTAGAGGTGCACGCTCAATTAAAGACAAAATCAAAAATATTTGCGTGTGATTCAACTGAATTTGGTAATGAACAAAATACGCAGACAAGTCCTATTACGCTAGGCATGCCAGGGGTTTTACCCGTTTTAAATAAAGAAGTAGTAAATATGGGAATATTAACGGGACTAGCACTAAACTGCACAATCCCCGAGCACTGCAAATTTGACAGAAAACAATATTTTTACCCCGACTTGCCCAAAGGATACCAGATTTCACAATACGACCAACCTATTTGTGTAAACGGATATATAAATATAGAGGGCAAAAAGATTGGTATAACAAGGGCGCACCTTGAAGAAGATGCAGGTAAACTAGTACACATGGGTTCAACAGGCATAGCAGGTTCAAGTTATTCGCTTGTTGATTTAAACAGAGCAGGAGTTCCGTTATTAGAAATTGTTTCGGAGCCTGATATGCGTTCTTCGGAAGAAGCAAGAGCATATATGGAAGAATTAAGAACAATATTAAGATATATAGGTGTCTGCGACGGAAACCTTGAAGAAGGCTCAATGCGCTGTGATGCAAACATTTCTGTTCGTCCTATCGGGCAAAAAGAGTTTGGTGTAAGGGCAGAAATAAAAAATGTTAACAGCTTTAAAGCATTACAAAGAGCTATTGAATACGAAATAGATAGACAAATTGATATAGTAGAAGCAGGCGAAGAAGTTGTACAAGAAACAAGGCTTTGGGATGACAATGAAGGCATAACAAAATCCATGAGAGGTAAAGAGGATGCACATGATTACAGATATTTCCCAGAACCTGACCTTATGCCGCTTGAAATATCAAGAGAATGGGTTAATGAAATAGCCTCTAAAATGCCAGAACTGCCTCAAAAAAGGCGTGAACGCTATGTTTCTTATGGTTTATCCGCTTATGATGCTAATGTTTTAGTAGAACAGCAGGATATTGCATACTTTTATGATAAGGCAGTTAACTTGGGCGCTGATGCTAAAACAGCTAATAATTTCCTTATGAAAGAGATTGCCGCATATCTAAAAGAAGAAAAACTTACTATAGAAGAAACAAAATTAACACCTGAAAATTTTGCACAATTAATAAATATGGTTACATTGGGTGAAATTTCTAATAATATAGGTAAACAAATAGTAATAACCTTATTAAAAGAGGGCGGAAGCGCAAAAGAAATTGTTGAAAAACAAGGTTTAAGCGTAATATCTGATGAGAATACTTTAAAATCTATTGTTAATAAGGTTATAGAAAATAATCCTTCGCAGGTTCAATTATATAGAGGCGGAAAAGATAAACTGTTTGGTTTCTTTGTCGGTCAAGTAATGAAAGAAACTCAAGGCAGAGCAAATCCGCAATTGTTGAATAAACTGTTAAAATCTGCATTAGATAGTTAATATCATTGCGGGGGCGTTAGCCCAGAGCAATCTAATAAAAAAGGGAAGTTATTTTTAAACTTCCCCCTTTTATTTAATTTTAAGTTTTTATTTATGAACCACTTGCATTAGTTGGAGCTGGTTTATCATACATAACTTCTTGTGTTGGTTGACCGTAAGGAACAATCTTTTGGTTGTATAACATTGCTTGATAAATATCACGCGGTTTTGCAGATGAAGTTGTTTCTCTGTTAGGACCTTTTTGACCATTAACATCTATGTACATGTTAGGTGTTGTTGTACTAGATGTACAAGGATTTAAGTCATTAGCATCGCATGCACCAGAATTGTTATCAAATGTAGTATCAGCACCAGCGCCTGTAAAGCTTGTAATACAATACATTAAACCATCTTGTGTGACAAATACAGTACCACCTGAACAACCAGTAGTAAATGTTACTGTTTGAAGTCCTGATCCAGTTGTAGCAACACCACTAGATGCTGCTATTAAGGTCATTCTTTTAGCAAATACGTTTTTTACCAACTCATCAGCAGTTGAAAAATCGCCTGCACCTGTTCCGTCAAGTGCATATTGCAGTGTTAATGCTTGGTTTGATGCTGAAATTGCTTTCTTTAAAGCTGTTCTAAATTCTTGTGCGTTTGTGTTGCCTAACAATGTTGGGATTGTCATGGCTGCTATTACACCTATAATTACCAAAGTAATTAAAACTTCGGCAAGGGTGAAACCCAGTTTTCTCATATTTTTTTTACCTTTCATTTTTTTTGAAAATTAGTCCAGTACTATGCAATTGTATATTTTTTTTAACAATTAGTCAACTGTGTAACTTTTCATAACAGTTTTTAATTGATAAAAAATACCAATTGCAATAAATTGGACTGATTTTTTCTGTTCTTTTATTTTTTATATATTAAAAAGTTAATTTTCTACTTTTTTATATAAGTTTTATTCCCCCATAAACGGCATTTATATCATACATTAGTATGATTTTTTAAATAATTTTAAGAAATTTTAACTTAATAAGATATAATTAATGACATGAGGGTTTTTATTATTAAATAAAATATGTGTATGTAAAAAGGGAAAAAATATGATAAACA
>CANQRT010000009.1 GCA_947626325.1 Candidatus Gastranaerophilales bacterium
TCATTTGTTTAATAATCGGAAGCAGTTTGTATTTTATATCCTCAGTTTTTCTGCCGATTGCGCAATATATACAGTTTGAGTTGCATTTTGTAAAGTGATTTATTGTTAAAAAAGTTATTTGCTTTTCATAAGGCAAAGGCGGAACAACTTGTCTTGTCAAAAATTTACAACCTCTGCATACTGCATTAGCGCTTTGGTTAGAGTTCATAATTCTATCCAGATGAGTTAAATATTCATCAAAATTAAAATTATTAAAAGGAAATGGAGTTACAACAGGCGGTGAATACGGCATTCTTGAACAATGACAGCATTTAAGCACTGCCATGGACATAAAAGATATATCTTCATATATTCTCGGGCAGAACAGTAATTCTTTTCTCGCCCATTTTTTATTAAATTTATTGATTTTATATTTTCTAAACATAAGTTGATTATATCAAATTGAAATACAAAAAAAAATCATTAATACACTAAACAGAGTATGTAAAAAGTTGAAAAAAATAAGATACTTAATTAAGTAGAGTGCGGATAAAGTGCAATTAAGGCGGTAAAATTGTATAATTCTATCTACCCTGCCTATATAAGACCATATCAGGGGATACAGCAAAAACCAATAACCAAAAAAGAAGAAGATGAGAAAAGCTCTCAATCTTCACATCAAGCTGAAAGAGAAAGCCAGCAAGAAAATCAGCGTTCAAATGGTGCAAATTATTTCCCCAACGGCGAAAAAGTTGCTATTGATTATACAAGGCGAAAAATTGGCATAGAACAAGTTTTATCAGATTTTAGAAATACCGCAAATGCAATAGGCGCACCAGATGAAATAAAAGCAGAGGTTTCATCTTATTTAAATTTAATAGAAAATCAAGCCCAAAAAGAACATCCAAACTCACAGATAATTCAAGCTAATTTAAAAAGTGCATCGCAAATTTTAGATGAATATATAACAAATACTTTAAAAAAACCCTCTAAAGTTGTTGAAAATTGGGTTGATACGTTATTTTTACAGCAAATAGATTATAAAGCGCAAGTAAAAGATTTACCTGAAGCAGAAGAAGTTGAAACTTCAATGCCTCAAAGCGAGATAGTGGAAGATGAAAGCGCTTTAACTTATAATCAAACTCCTGTAAATGCGCCTTTAGCTGACGAAATATATATCCCCTCTGACCCGCAGTTAAAAAGAATGTTTATTCAAGCTAAAAAGTATTCGCAGATTAATCAAAAAGAAAAAGCATTAGAATCTTTTCAGCGAGTTATGGAATACGCCCGTGATATAGGTGATGAAAAAGCTTGCGCCATGATACATTATGAACAGGGCAGAATTTATGATGATTTTGATGAGGTTGAAGAAGCTCTATATAACTACGACCGTGCTGCTCAAACAAGCAATGATTACAACATTAAAGCTAAATCTCACATGTATATGGGCAAAATATATGATGATTACGTTAGATTAACTCCTGCAGTTGACCATTATTGCGCTGCAGTGTCGTTTTCAGGCGAGAGTGATAATTTAAAACTCCAAAGTCAAGCCTTGGCTAATCTTGCACAAATACACGCAGAAAAATATGATACTGATAATGCTTTAATGTTTATGGATTTATCAGATATAGCCGCTGATGAAACAAAAGACACTAAAGTAAAAACAATAATAAGTGCTAAAAATGCAAGAAACAGCAGTAAAATTGACCAAAACGCACGAGCTATGAAATATTATTCCCTAGCTTCAAAAGGTTATTCTGATATTGGCGACAGCGAAAATCTTGCTAAAAATTATCTTGAAGCTGCAAAAATTATGCTTGCATACGGAAATAAAGCAAAAGCTAAAAATTTACTTTCTAAAGCATACTCTGCTGCTGTTAATACTGGTAATTCCGCCTTAAAATACGAAATTATGCAGCAAAGTTCGTTAATATAATTTATATTTCAAATTGGACAAAAAATCCTTTTTAGTTTTAAATAAGTGTATCAATAAAAAGGTATTTTTATGAAAATTGTAATATACGGTGCAAACGAACTGGCATGTTTAATTGCAACAAGGTTATTTGAAGACCACGATATAATAATTATAGATGATGACCCGAATAATAACAGGGAAAGTTTTGATAAGCTGGATTTGGAATATGTTCAAGGTTCAGGTTCTAATATAAGTGTATTAGAGTCTGTCGGGATAAAAAATGCCGATATATTTATTGCCTGTACATATAATGATGAGGCAAATATTGTTGCCTGTTTAACTGTAATTAATATGACAAAGCTCAAAACGGTTTGTTTTGTTAGTAAAAAAGAAAATGTTGATTCACTCTCGCTTGTGCGCGGTTCAAAATATCAAAAAGAATTAATGATTGACTATGTGCTTTGGCCTGAAGAACTTATGACACAAGAAATATTTAGAATAATAACAGTTCCAAATGCAATAGATGTTGAAGATTTCGCTAATGGTAAAGCAAGATTACTGGAATACAGAGTTGAAGACGGTACTAAGTTTATCAATAAAAAAATAAAAGATTGTAATTTCCCCGATGAAACTTTAATTGTTGGCATTACAAGAGATAACAATCTGTTTATTCCAAACGGTGATACAGAGTTAATGCTGAATGATAAAGTAATATTTATGGGTTCATCTTATTCTTTGGATATATTGGCAAACAGGTTTTTCCAAGAAACAAATGATGTAAAGCAAGTAACAATAATAGGCGGCGGCAGTGTCGGACAAATGCTTGCAAGTAATCTTGAAAAAGCTAATATGAAAATTAAAATCATAGAGCTTGATTATAAACGCTGTGAAGAATTAACCGAAGGATTAAAAAACACATTGGTAATTAACGGCGACGGGGCGAATTTTGAATTGCTTGAGGAAGAAAGAGTCGGCGAATCTGATGTAGTTGTCTGCGTTACTGATAACGACGAAAAGAACCTTTTATGCTCGCTTTTAGCAAAACAATTGCAAGTGCCGAAAGTAATTACAAGAGTATCTAAAAATGCTAATGCTAATTTGTTTGAAAAAGTTGGTATTGATGTTGCTATATCCGTTAATGGCGCTGCAATAGATGATATAGAAAATCATTTAATAAAAACGGATATTGAAATTCTTGCAACAGTTGAACGAGGACAAGGCGAAGTGCTGGAAATTTGCGTTCCTCATAACTTTAAAAATGATATGATAATGAATTTAAACCTGCCTTGTAAGGCTATTATTGCAATAATACAGCGCAGAAACAGAATAATAATTCCGCGCGGTACCACACAAATTATGCCGTTTGATAACTTAATAATATTTACAACACAAGAAAATTCTGACACTGTTAAAAATTTTTTTAAGAGGTAATAAAATTTGAACTTAAATTATGTATTAAATTCAATAAGTTTAATTTTAAGATATTTTTCGTTTTTAATATTAATTCCTGCTGTTTGTGCGGTAATATTAAAAGAATATACTTGCGCAATCCCCTTTGCTGTCTCGTCAATAGTGTCACTTTCTATTGGATTTTTATTTAAAAAGAAAAATCAAAAAGAAGAAGAAATAAACAGTTTAAATAAAACTGAAGCGTTTGCAATAGTGCTTTTAACTTGGGGCTTAATTTGCTTAATAGGTGTCATTCCATTTTTATATTTTGGATTAAAGCCAATAGATGCATTATTTGAAAGCGTATCTGGCATTACAACAACAGGTGCAACAATATTAACTGATTTTACACAGTATCCAAAAACAATGTTTTTTTGGCGCTCGTTCAGCCAATGGTTAGGTGGTTTAGGAATAATAGTATTATTTACTGCAATACTGCCTAAGTTCTCAATAGCTGGACGTCAAGCTGCGTTTGCGGAAATTCCAGGAGCTCAGGACAGCAAGTTAACACCAAGAATTCGTCAAAGTGCGGCTGCTTTATGGGGAATATATTTTATGCTTACTTTAATTGAAGTGTGTATATTAATATATTTAAAAATGCCTATATTTGATGCAATTTGCACTTCTCTTTCCACAATGTCTGGCGGAGGTTTTTCTCCTGAAGGACAAAGTTTAATAGCATACGGGCAAACTAAATTTGTATGGGTTGTTGCTGTTTTTATGTTTGTTGCGGGTATAAACTTTGCTCTGCAATATAGAATTTATATAAGAAGAAAAATTTTTTCACTATTTCGTGATGAAGAATTTAAAGTGTACTTTTTAATTGTTGTGATTTTTACATTGTTAATTGCCTCAACATTAACAATGCATAATTTTTATGATTTTAAAAATGCAATCAGACCGTCATTTTTCCAAGTAACGACAATAATAACAACAACTGGTTTTGCTTCTGCCGATTACGCACAGTGGTGTTTAAGGGCTAAATTATTGCTGTTTATATTGATGTTTACTGGTGCTTCAATAGGTTCAGCTTCGGGCGGGGTTAAATTACTTAGAATTATATTAATATTCAAATACTTAAAACGTCAAATTGCAAAGATACACCACCCTAATGGGGTATACCCTATAAAAATTAATAAAGTAATAGTTCAAGAAGATATAGTAAGGCAAATGATATCATTTGTACTATTTTTCTATGCAATATTTGCACTGACGGCATTAATACTTATATATACAGAGCAAGATGTAACAACGGGTATTTCAGCAGCCATTGCTACACTTGGTAATTTAGGCCCTGGCTTTGGAGAAAAGATAGGTCCAATGGGGAGTTATGCCGATTTGCAAACAATATCTAAATTGATAGCAATATTTAATATGTTTATAGGCAGGTTAGAGTTAATACCCTTTTTAGCTATACTACATCCTGATTTTTGGAGTCTGAAGAAAATAAATAACTTGCAAAAAATTAAGTAAATATGATACAATTTTATAGGTGATAATAGTTTTGAGAGTAGTATGTTTAGAAGAGTTTTAACTTTAGGAATAATACTTATATTAGTAGTATTTTTATTAAAATTAATTGTAGTAGGGTTGAGTAAAACAAAATTGGCAGAATTTCAACCTGTAGCAACAATATTTTTGCTTGATATATCAGCTTCAAGCAGGGGGTCAATAGATAAGCAGAAAGAAACAATCTTAAAAATTGCAAAAAGAATGGACTCTGAAGATAAAGCATTAATATATGTTGTCAGTGAAAATGCTTATAATGTATATAACGGAAATCCGCATAAATTAGTTGATATGAGAAAATCAATGAATAAATACGGTGAATTTGACCCTAAAGCCTACGGAACAGCTTATGGTTTAGCGCTTAAAAAAGCTGTAGGCGATGCAATAGAATTTAAAGAAGCAGGGTATCGCCCCGCAATATTTATTTTGGGCGACCTTGAAAATGAAGGTGACGTTACCAAACAAATTAATTGGAATACCTTGCCAAAAAATATGGAACGCACTTTAAAATATATTCCAGATTTAAGTTTAACATTTTTATATGCTCATCCGCAAAAATTGGATGAAGTAAGACAAACCCTGCTGCCTGTTATGAGTGAAGAAAAATCATTAACTATGGCTTCAGAAGAAAATGTTGATCAAGCAGTAAGGAAAGTTCTAGAAATATTGAAAAGATAAAGAGGAAATAAATGAAAGTTACCATATCTTCAAAAAATAACAGACAAGTATTTAATGTTACAGATGTAATAAATATAGGAACAGCACCTAATTGTCAATTTAAACTGGATTTGGATTTCGATTTAATATTATCACTCCAAAGAATGGAAAATGGGCAATGGCAGATAGTAAATAATTTTAATAGTGACAGGGTATTGCTCAAAGGTAATCCAATGGGTGCAAGCAGAACTATTGGTTCAATATGTAAATTAATGATTGGCGGAACTGATGAGTTTATAAGTATAAATTTTACGGAAGGCGGAGCAAATCCTAAGGTTTATGCAGGCTCACTTGAACTCGCTAACAGAAAAAGCGCCGAAAAAATCCGCAGAGAAGAATCTAAAAAAACTATATCTATGATTGAGGATGAAGAACTTAATGAACAGGATATAGCTACTTTATACGGAACAGGCGTTGGCGCTCAAACTAAAATTAAAATAGATAGACGTAAAGGCGATATTGAAAGAAGACGTGCTATTATTACTAAAGAAATCGCATATAAATCTAACGATTTAAGAAACAAGCTTGCTCAAAATGAAATTATATTGGGATTTTTAAACTTCTTTATAGGGTTCGTTCCATTTGCTATTGCTTATATTTTAAAAGATATTATAAGAATGGACAGCCTTGGAGGACAGCTTCAAAACAAAATTTTATTCTTACTTGCAATAGGTTTTGTAATTGTAACTTTAGTTTTGAAACAAGGTCAATATCTTACACTTAGAGCTAAAGGAAGAACCAGAATATCACCATCAGCTATGTTAATTCAAAGGATGAGCTTACTATCATCATTTGCAATTTTTACTATTGTATTGGTATTCTCTTTTGTAGAATTGGCAGTACATGTATATAATCTGCCAATATTACTTCCTCAAATGTTAATGCTGTGTTCAATTTTATGTATACTCCTAGGTGTATTTGCTGGTTTTATTAAAAATATAATTGCTGAAAGCGGTGAAGAATTAGACAGCTATGAAAGCAGAGAGGATTTCCAAGCAGTTTTAAAAGATTATCAACAATGGATAAACTTATACGTTAATAATATAACCAAGAAAAAATTAAAAGATATGAAAGAAAAAGTCTTTAATCTTCAATTAAAATCATACGGAGAATTTTTCTTGGGTGTTATTACAGCTCCATTCTTGGCTTATGCTGTATCTCAAACATTAGGTGAAATATTCCCAGAAGCTGCAGGTTTTATTAGAATGGCAGGCGGTGCGTTAAAAGTATCACCTGTATTCCTTGCTTTAGCTTCATTTATGATTGTATTTGCTTTCCATTGTTTTTCTACTTCGTTTGCAATTACAAAAAGAATAAATGCCTCTAACGTAATAAAACAAGACGGATTTAGCGATTATAATATACACGGTGTTTCAATTCATGGTGTTGAAAGTAGTAAAAACCTTAAAAAAGAATCTAAAAAATGGTTATTAATTGCTATATGCGTTGTTATCATTGAATATACAATGAACGTAACTTATTTTACTGGTGTTATGGGCGGTGATATTTTAAATATGGTTATATGCGCCTTAGGTGCTGCACTTCCTACCGCAATACTTATTATGGAAACTACTATGTTAGGTAATACTAAATATGAAATAATTATTAGAGAAGAATTACTTGAAAAGGTAGATAAGGATTTTTAATTTAAAGGGAAATAATAATGTATAGATGCACTGAATGTGGAAGAGAATATGATGTATGCCCCGATTATTGTGATTGCGGGAATGATATATTTAATGAAATAATTGAAGATGATTATTATGAAGAAGAAATAGAAGAACCTGTTAAACCTAAGCGTAGGTTAACACGTGAAGAAAAAGAGGAAATGGAGCAAGAGGCAAGGGATAAAAAGAAAGCTAAAATTGCTGCCATTGCTTGTGCAGTTTTAGCTGTACTTGTTTTATTTCTGCCGCCTTATCCAGAAAAGAAAAAGGAAAAAGTACAAAAACAAGTTAAAACAGCAAATATTAAAATTCCTGAGTTAAAAACATTTTGGGATGATACTGTTGCTTCGCCATATAGAAAAGCAAAAGACCCTGTTTTAAATCTGCCGATTTTAAATGAAAGTTTTGCGTTAATTTCGCCTCAATTAAGAGAATATTTAAAAGAAGTCGGCGGAGAATTTAACCGTCAGTGGAATTCTGCTTTGGTTAAGGGGTCAGGTGAATGTAAAGTTGAATTTGTTATTAATAAAGAGGGAGTTCTTACTACTAAAAGAATGATTGCTTCTTCTCATAACGAGTCAATGGATGATTCTGTACTTCTTGCGCTTTCTAATATAAATAGCTTTGATATTCCGCCTGAAGATTATAAAGGTGAAAGAATTTTTATATCTTTTAAAGTAAAAGAGGGTGAGGGTTCTAAAATTTATTTCCCTACTAAATAGAGTTTATCAGTTCTAAAAATTCTGGAAAAGATATATTAACCCATTGAAATTCATTAATTTTAATGGGTTTTTCACATATAAGTCCTGCAATATAACTGCTCATAGCTATTCTATGGTCATGATAGCATTCAATTTCGCAGTTCCCGTTTAATTTTGTTTTTCCGTTAATTATAAATCCATCTTTAGTTTCTTTTATATCAGCACCGAGTTTAGATATTTCTTTCACTGTCGCTGTTATTCTGTCGGCTTCTTTATTTCTTAAATCCTGCGCATTTTTAATTATTGTTGTTCCTTGCGCTTGCGAGGCAATAACGGCAATTATCGGCAGTTCATCAATTAATCGGGGTATAATTTCGCCTTCAATTGTTACTGCTTTTAAATCAGAATATCTTACTTGAATATCCGCTGTTTTTTCGTTTGATTGAGTTCTTTCGTTAAGCAGTGTAATATCGGCATTCATTGATTTTAAAACATCAATAATGCCAGAGCGGGTTTCATTTATTCCTACATTTTTAATTGTAATGTCAGAATTAGGCACAATCAATGCCGCAGCAATAAAGAATGCGGCAGATGAAATATCACCTGCTATTGTAATATCAACAGGGTTTAGCTGAGATTTCTTTATTTGGACTGTATTTCCATTAACTTTAATATCAGCGCCCATTGCAGATAGCATAAGTTCTGTATGATTTCTTGATTTATAAGGCTCCGTAAATGAAGTAGCACCCTCTGCATTAAGCCCTGCAAGTAAAATACACGATTTTACCTGTGCTGAAGCAAGTTTGGAATTGTAATTAATACCATTTAGTTTAGTGCCTTTAATTTGTATAGGGAGCTTATAATCGTTGTGTATAAGTTCAGCACCCATAAGCTCTAACGGCTCAATAATTCTTTTCATAGGACGGTGCGATAAACTTTCATCACCAAACAATTCTGAATTAAAATTTTGCCCTGCGAGTATTCCCGCTATTAATCTTGTAGTTGTTCCAGAATTTCCGCAGTCAAGAGCTGATAAGGGTTCTTTTAATGCGTTTTTTGAATTAATAATGAGTTCTTTTTGGTTAATTTTTTTCACACTGCAGCCAAGCATTTCTATGATTTTTAAGGTTGACATGCAATCAGCCCCAAGTGAATAATTTGATATTTTTGAAATACCTTTTGTAAGAGCAGAAAACATAAAAGCTCTATGTGTTATAGACTTATCCGCAGGGATTTCAATTGTGCCTTTAAGTGGTTTGGATTTTTCAACTGTTATATTCATCTATAGTCTCTGTTTATCTTTTCAGGATGATTAGATTGAGATAAAACTATTTCACGGTATTCATTTTTATCAATATTAACACCCATATTCTTAATATTGATTTTAAATTTTTTGCTTTTTTTCTTTTTATTTTCGTCCATAAGCTTTATACCGTGATTGAAGTTTTTGTTCTGTATTTATCTATACTATCATAAGTTAAATCGGGATTTTTCATATAATATTGCAAAGCTTCTAAATATGCTTTAGCTGTATCCAGTACTGTAAAGCAAGGTGTTGAATACATTTCAGCAATTGTTCTAATTAAAAATCCTCTATCCTCTGAACCGTATCTGACAGAATTATTATTTGTTGTTGGAGTATTTATAATAAAGCAAAGGTCTTTATTTTTCATATTTCTCTGCATTTTTTGGATATCAAATTTTTCTATTTCTTTAGATTCAATATTATGCAGTTTAAGAAATTTATGAGTTCCCGTTGTTGCTACTAAATTATAGCCTAAATCAACAAGAGTTTGTGCAACACTAACGCAGTCTTTTTTGTAGTGGTCATTTATTGATATAAGTACATTGCCTCTTTGAGTAGACAGCTTATAGCCTGCAGCTAAAAAGCCTTTAGCAAGCGCCCTTTCGTAGTTTGTATCAATACCTAAAACTTCACCTGTGGATTTCATTTCGGGTGCTAATGCAGGGTCTATTCTGTTTAGCTTTTGGAATGAGAATATCGGTATTTTAGCGCATACAAGATTAGTTGTATCAGCCAGCCCTGTTTTATAGCCTTGCTCGATTATCGATTTACCAAGTATGGCATCTATTGCTATTTTAACCATAGGAATACCTGTTACTTTGCTTAAAATCGGTACTGTTCTAGAAGCACGCGGGTTTACCTCAATAATATAAGCAATATTGTCTTTCAAGACAAATTGAATATTCATTAACCCTTTTACTTTCAAGGCTTTTGCAATTTTTTCAGTATACGTTACCAGATTTTTTATTATATCTTCAGGTATTGTTCTTGTAGGATAAAGTGCAATGGAGTCGCCTGAGTGAATACCTGCACGCTCAATATGTTCTGTTATTGCAGGAATTAATACGTTTTCTCCGTCTGATATTGCATCTAATTCAAGTTCTGTACCTTCAATATACTGGTCAATCAAAATAGGATGTTCATCAGAGAACTTTAACGCACCCTCGATGTATGAAATTAACTCATCTTTATTATATACAACCTGCATTCCGCGTCCGCCGATTACATAAGACGGGCGAACCAAAAGCGGATACCCCAGATTTTTTGCCGCTTCTATTGCTTCAGATTGATTTCTTACGGCAGAACCTTTTGGCTGCGGGATTTTTAAATCTCTTAAAAGCTGTTCAAAAAGTTTTCTGTCCTCAGCTTTATTTATTGACTCTAACGAAGTACCAAGTATCTTTACTCCTCGTTCATAAAGTTTCGGGGCTAAATTTATTGCGGTTTGCCCGCCAAACTGAACCATTACGCCTTCAGGATTTTCTTTTTCAATAATATTCATTATATTTTCGATGTGCATAGGTTCAAAATATAATTTATCCGCCACGTCAAAATCGGTTGAAAGCGTTTCGGGGTTTGAATTGACTATTAAAGATTTATAGTTATTGTTTCTTACTTCCCAGGCAGCGTGTACCGAGCAGTAATCAAACTCAATTCCCTGCCCGATTCTGATTGGGCCTGAACCTAAAATTAATATCTTTTTTTCTTTATTATCAGCTTCTGACTCATCAATTTCATTATAAGTCGAGTAATAATAAGGAGTGTATGCCTTAAATTCTGCCGCACAGGTATCTACAATTTTAAATGAAGCGTTTATTGAGTTTTCTTTTCTTATCCGCTCTATTTCCGCAACGGATTTTTGTGTGTATTTTGCAATTTCTTCATCTAAAAATCCTTTTTCTTTTGCTTCTAAATACAGAGCAGGTGTGAGCGTTTCCGTTTTCAGTTTATTTTCAAAATCAACAAGAGATTTGATTTTATAAATAAACCATTTGTCTATTTTAGTTATTTTATTAATTTCATTAACGCTGATACCACGGTTTAGTGCTTCTGCTACTCTAAATATTCTTCTGTCATCTTGAACATGTAATAATGCTTTTAATTCTTCCTCGCTGCATTCCATGTGACGTCCGCGCAAAAGACCTGTATATTTTGTTTCTATTGAAGTTATAGCCTTTTTAAATGAGCTTTCAAAGGTTCTTCCTATTGCCATAACCTCACCTGTGGCTTTCATCTTTGTACCTAAAATCCTGTCGCCGTGTTTAAATTTATCAAACGGCCATTTTGGGATTTTTGTTACAACATAGTCAAGCGCAGGTTCAAAAGCTGCTACTGTTTTTTTTGTAATTGAATTTGGAATTTCGTGCAGGTTATACCCTACCGCAATTTTGGTTGTTATTTTTGCAATCGGATACCCTGTTGCCTTGGATGCAAGTGCCGAAGAACGGCTAACGCGCGGGTTTACCTCTATTACATAGTATTGGTTGCTTACTGTATCTAAAGCAAATTGAACATTACATCCGCCCTCTATTTTTAATGCTCTTATAATTTTTAAAGCAGCGCTTCTTAACATCTGACACTCTTTATTTGTAAGAGTTTGAGTTGGTGCAACAACAAAGCTGTCGCCTGTATGGATACCTATAGGGTCTATATTTTCCATATTACATATAGCAATAGCAGTATCATTAGCGTCGCGGATAACTTCGTATTCTATTTCTTTATATCCAGCTATGCTTTTTTCAACAAGCACTTGGGAAATAGGGCTTAAAGAAAGTCCAGTATAAACTATATCTTCATATTCTCCGTAATTATTGGCTATTCCCCCGCCTGTTCCGCCTAAAGTGTATGCTGGTCTTACTATTATCGGAAATCCTATTTTTTGTGCGAATTTTTTTGCATCTTCAAAACTTGATACAATATCGCTTTCAGGAATTGGCTCGCCTATTTCCAGCATTAAATTTTTAAACATTTCCCTATCTTCAGCTTTTTTTATTGAGTCTATTTTTGTTCCTAAAAGCTGTACGTTATATTTTTCTAAAATACCTGCTTCGTTTAATTTTACGGCAAGATTTAGCCCTGTTTGACCGCCCAAAGTCGCGATTATACCGTAAGGGCGTTCTTTTTCTATTATGTATGTTAAAGACTCTAAGGTTAGTGGCTCAATGTATACTTTATCTGCTATATTTTCATCAGTCATGATTGTTGCAGGATTTGAATTTACAAGGATTACTTCTATATTTTCTTCCTTTAAAGCCCTGCAAGCTTGCACACCAGCATAATCAAACTCTGCCGCTTGACCTATTACAATTGGCCCTGAGCCTATTACAAGTACCTTTTTTATATCTTCATTTATCGGCATTTTTCTATCCCTTTATACTGTAACTGTTTTACTTTGTTCCGTTTCTTTAATCCAGCTTCTTATAACTTTATTAGCGTCATAAGGTCCTGCCGTTAATTCGGGGTGGAACTGAACCGTTTTTATTTTAAATTCTTCGCAAGTTATGCCCTCAATTGTGTTGTCATTGAGGTTCATATATACAGCTTTTGTGTTAGCAGGAAGCGTACTTGCATCCACTGCATAACTGTGATTTTGTGAAGTTATAAATATTTCATTTGTATTTAGATTTATAACAGGGTGATTTCCGCCTCTATGACCGTATTTCAGCTTGAATGTTTTTGCTCCAAGGGCTATAGATAAAATTTGATGGCCGAGGCAAATTCCGTATATTCTGATTTTACCAAGCAATGCTTTTGCTGTTTCTATTGCCTGCGTTGCATCCTCAGGGTTTCCTGGGCCGTTTGATATTAATACTGCATCAAAATTTCCGTTTAATATTTCGTCTGCTTTTATGTCTGCGGGGAATACTGTTATATCACAATTTAGAGCCTTAAAGTTTTCCAGTATGCTCTTTTTTATTCCCATATCTATAATTGCAAGTTTTATACCGCTGCCTGCAAATTTTTCTGTTTTATATGTTGTTACATCAAGAGTTATGTCTTTGCTTATTTTATATTCACGCATTTTTTGTTTTATTTCGGGAGTGATTTCGCCCGTTGTAATTGCGCAGTTCATAGCTCCGTAATTTCTTATTATCTGAGTTAAATACCTTGTATCAATACCTTTTAACCCTACAATATTATTTTGTTTTAAATAATCACATAAGGGAAGATAGCTTTTATAGTGAGATTCATGCTCACACAGGTTTTTAACAATAAAGCCTTTTGCGTGGATTTTTCCGCTTTCAAAGTCGTCTTTGTTTATTCCATAATTTCCTATTTCAGGGTATGTCATAACTATTGTCTGCCCTGCATAGGAGGGGTCTGTCAAAATTTCTTGATAACCCACCATTGAAGTATTAAAAACAATCTCGCCGAATGATGTTCCGTCTGCTCCGATTGATTCACCTTCAAAAATCATTCCGTTTTCAAGTAATAATCTGCCTTTTGATACCGCATAAGATTTATTTTGGGTTAACAGTGCATTTTCTATTTCTTCATATATCATTTGAATAGCTTTAACTCTATCCTCGGCAGAAGTTACGGCTCTGCCGATTACAAGATAATCTGCTCCCTCTTTTATTGCTATAGAAGGTGTTGCTAAACGTTTTTGGTCGTTTTTGCTTGACCAATCAGGTCTTATTCCAGGGCATAAAACTTTAAAATCTTTGCCGCAGGCTTGTTTTATCTTTTTTGCTTCCCATACACTTGCTACAACACCGTCAAGCCCTGCTTTTTTTGCAAGTAATGCAAGGTGCATTGCGTAATCGATTGGTTTATAAGGCACTTTTAATTCCTGCTGGAGACTTTCTTCTGATATACTTGTTAAAACAGTTACTCCGAGTATAGTAGGATTTTCATGCCCTGTTTCTCTTGCAGCTTTTCTTGCAGCCTCGCAAGCTGTTCTCATCATTTCTTCTCCGCCTGTTGTGTGCAGGTTAAAAAATGATGCACCGTGCCTTACTATATTTTCTGCTGCCTTTGCAACGGTGTTGGGAATATCATGTAATTTTACGTCAAAGAAGAATTTTATATTCTGTTCTTTCATAAAGTTAAATATTTCATAGCCGTTGCCTGTATACATTTGGAGTCCTACTTTAAATACTCCTACGTAGTCTTTAAGCTCTGTTATCAGCTCTTTTGCCTGCTCTACTGTATCAACATCAAGGGCAAGCACTATTTTTTCTTTGATTTCAGGTCTTATTTGCATTTTATTTATCCTATATTATATATTTTACCTTTAATTACTGTCATTTTTACTCTGCCTTTTAATTTGTATCCGTCAAAAGGAGAAATTCTGCATTTTGATTTGAACTTTGAAGCGTCAACAATCCATTCTTCATTTAGGTCAATAACTGTCAAGTTTGCACTAGTGCCGATTTCAATACTGCCTTGTTCTTTTAGGTTTAATATTTCAGCAGGTGCACAGGTGAATTTTTTAATTGCTTCCATTAAGGGCAGTTTGCCTGTGTGTACAAGGTTTGTAAGAGTCAAGCCGAGTGCAGTTTCAAATCCTGCTATTCCCATTGGAGCTTGCTGAATTGGAAGTAATTTTTCATGTACCGTATGAGGTGCGTGGTCTGTAGCAATACAATCAATTGTTCCGTCTTTTAATCCCTCAATTACTGCTTCTAAATCTTCTTTTGTTCTTAATGGAGGATTAACTTTATATCTTGCATCGTAATCTTTTATATCATCTTCTGTAAGTGAAAAGTAATGCGGTGCAGTTTCTGCGGTTACTTTCAGTCCTTCTTTTTTAGCCTGTCTTATTAATTCAATTGAGCGTTTTGCCGAAACGTGTGCAAAATGATATCTGCCATTTGCTGCTCTTATTATTTCCAGTTCACGAGCTATAGCAGAGGACTCGGTTAGAGTGGATATTCCTTTTAATCCAAGCCTTTCTGATACTTTGCCGTCGTTTATACATCCACCTTGAGCCAGCTCAGTGTCTTCTGAATGCGATATTATTATTGAATTATGTGAATTAACATATTTTAATGCTTCACGCAGTAAACGCATATTGTTAATGGGTTTGCCGTCATTTGAAAATGCAATTGCACCGTTATCAAGAAGCTCTGATACATTTACTATTCTATCTTCGCCAAATCCTTTTGTAACCGCACATATTGGATAAAATCCCATTTCGCTTATTTCTTTTGCCTTATTAATTGTATATGTTAGTGTTGCTGTGTTATCAACAATCGGATTTGTATTTGCCATTGGGCATATTGCTGTATAACCACCATTTATAGCAGATAAAATACCTGTTTTTATTGTTTCTTTTGCTTCAAACCCTGGTTCTCTTAAATGACAGTGTATATCAATTAATCCTGGAGTAATAATTTTCCCTGTTAAATCAATTACTTCATCATTTTGAGAAGGTAAATTTTCGCCTATCTCTTTTATAATTCCGTTTTCAATTCTAAGGTCGGATATTTTATCAAAATTTGTTTTGGGATTTATTATTCTTGCGTTTTTAAGAAGCATTATTTACCTCTTTTCCTTGGTTTAAAAGGGTGTTTAAAATAGCCATACGTACGTATACTCCGTTTTGTGCCTGCTCAAGTATGGTTTTACCAACAGTATTATCTAAAAGCTCTGAGGATACTTCGATGTTGCGGTTAGCAGGTCCTGGGTGCATTAGTATTACATCACTTGCAGCGTATGATTTTAAAAGATTTGTATCAATTTCATACAATCTTTTATATTCTTTAGAATCGGGATAGCTTTCATTTTCGTGACGTTCGTTTTGCACTCTTAAAACCATTACGGCATTTGCACCTTCTATCGCTTCTTTAACACTGCTATGATACTTGACATTAAATGCTTTAAAGTTTTGAAATTGCAAATAACTTGGAGCACATAAATGAATATCCGCACCAAACTTTGAAAGCAGGCTTATATTTGATTTTGCTACCCTGCTATGAACTACATCACCGACTATAACAATTTTTTTGTTTTCGACTGTCCCGATTTTTTCAAGCATTGTGTAAAAATCCAACAGTGCTTGTGATGGATGAGCGTGCGTTCCGTCCCCTCCATTTATAAATTTTATTGGGTATTTTACCTGCTTAATTACGTTGTTTATTATTCCAGAGAGTGAATGTCTTATTACGACTGCATTAACACCTAAAAAATACAAGTTTTCAATTGTATCTTTTAAACTTTCGCCTTTTGATAACGAGGAATGTGCCGCATCAAAGTTTATTATATTCATTCCGAGCTTTTGACCAGCTATTTCAAAACTGCACCTTGTCCTTGTTGAATTTTCATAGAACATTAAAGCAAGCGTTTTTTTCTCAACATCTGATTTCCTCTTGCCATGTTTAAATTCTTTTGCAAGATTTATGATATTTAATATGTCATCTTTTGAGATACTTTCAATATCAATCAAGTGTTCCATTATGATTTCACCTTTTCTTCACGGCTTCCTGGCTTAACAAGCGGTATTCCCTCTTTGCACAATGGGCAGTTATCTGGTTCATATACAACAGGGTCAATCTGCATTAAGGATTTTATATTGAAGTTTGTTAAACCTTTTGTTCTATCTACAATGCAGCCAACCGCTACAACTTCGGGCTCAAATTCTTTAATAGCTTCCATTGTTTCTTTTATTGTTCTTGCTGTTGTAATTACATCTTCAATAATAACAACCCTTTCGCCCTTTTTAAGTGTGTAACCACGCCTTAATTGCATTACTCCGTCTTTTCTTTCAACAAACAGATTGCGTTTTTTAGCGTTTTTTGCCGTTTCATAACCAATTATAACCGCACCGATTGCGGGTGCTACTATCGTATCAAATTCAATATCCGCAAGCTTTTCTGCTAGCATTTTACCCAGCTTCCCAGTTATATCGGGATACTGGTATAATTTAGCACACTGAAAATATATATTTGAGTGAAGCCCCGAGGTAAGGCAAAAGTGCCCGTGCAATACTCCTTGTGCTTCTTCAAGTAAACTTAAAACTTCGTTTGTCATTATTTCCTCAATTCTTTTTTTAATTCATTTAAGTCTTTAAATCCGTTATTGGTAATATATTGTTCTAAATCCTGTACCAGTTTTTGTGCAATTTCAGGATGAGTAAAGTTTGCTGTTCCGACTTGTACAGCCTCAGCACCTGCCGATAAAAACTCTAATACATCTTCTAAGGTTTCAATACCGCCTATACCTATTATCGGTATATCTATGGCTTTTGATAATCTTATTACAGCGCCGATTGCAACAGGTTTTATTCCTCTGCCCGAGTACCCGCCTGTTACAATTTCCTTTTGCACTCTGCCGTTTATACAGGATATTTTTATTCGGCTTCCTTTTAATGTATTTATTGCGCTGATTGCGTTTGCACCTGCGCTTTGAGCGGCAATCCCCAGTTTTTCTATACTCGTTACGTTAGGAGTTAATTTAATTGCTAAAAATCCACTGTATTCATTTCTTACAGCACTTACCAATTCAAATAAGGATTTTTCATCAACTCCAAACTCTAAGCACCCTGATTTTACGTTCGGGCATGATACGTTTAATTCTATTGCTTTAATATTATTTTCCTTGCATATTTTTGCTACTTGGCAGTATTCATCAATAGTTGAACCTGCTACATTTACAAAGAAATCTATATTTTTAGATTTTAGAACAGGCAGTTTTTCGCTTATAAATTTTTCAACACCTACATTTTCAAGCCCTATTGAATTAATCATGCCTGCTTCGGTTTCAGTAATACGTGTGTGCTTATTACCCTCACGAGGATTAAGCGATATTGCTTTTGTAACAATCGCGCCTAAATTAGATACATTAATAAAATCGTCATACTCATCATTATATCCGTATGTCCCTGATGCTGTCATAATGGGATTTTTCAATATAATTCCGTTGAGGTCTGTTTGAAGTATATTTGTCATTATTGCCATACAACCTCACTTCCCATAAACACAGGGCCGTCCTTACATACGGTTGCATTAGCAATTTTACCTTCTTTTTTTACATCAATAACGCACCCTCTGCATACCCCTATACCGCAAGCCATAACCTTTTCCATTGCAACCTGTACTTCAATGCCGTATTCTTGCGCGGTTTTAGCTATTGTTTTTAATACAATATAAGGTCCGCAGGTGTATATAATTTCGGGGTTATATGTGTTAATTAAATTATCTAAATAATTGAGAACACTGCCAGCATCTCCACAAGAACCGTCATCTGTGTAGATTTTATCAATGTTTATACAGCTGGGTATTTCATTTTTATTTAAAAATCCGCAGGCAAAAAGATTTTCAATTCCCCTTTTATCAAGCTCGGATTTTAAAAATGCCATAGGGGCAACTCCAATCCCCGCACCTATCAGCAGTGATTTGTTATTTTTTATATTAAATCCATTGCCTAAAGGCCCTATTATATCAATAAAATCACCCGTTTTTAATGATTTTATATAATTTGTTCCCGC
This sequence comes from Candidatus Gastranaerophilales bacterium, assembly GCA_947626325.1. Lineage (GTDB taxonomy): Bacteria > Cyanobacteriota > Vampirovibrionia > Gastranaerophilales > Gastranaerophilaceae > Avigastranaerophilus. Next base: position 18,677 of record CANQRT010000009.1, read on the forward strand.
TCCGCGCTCTTTAAATAATATCCCTATTTTATTTCCAGAATGAGAGTATACGCTAAAGGGACGTCTTAAGGTTAAGCCCTTGCAGTATATTGATATAAATTGACCTGCTTTTATATCAATTTCAAACGGCAGGTCTATTTCTATTAAATGCGAGCTTGAGGATACTTTTTCAATCCTTGATACTTTTGCTTTATATATTTTTTTTGTTTTTTCTTGTATCACACTAACTCACCTTTATAAAATGAAAGAAAAACATCACTGCTTTTCTTTCATTTATTTATATTCAATTTTTGATAATTTACGTTTCATGCCTTTTCCCTATTTTTTAGTATTATCCGACCAATATATTTCAAAGTCAATTAAATGAAACACTTGTTTACATTGCAAAATATTATACCTATAAACTCCCCTGTCAGCTAATTTTTACATTCGGGTTTTGTAATAAATTATTTTTATTACATTAATGGAAAGGATTTTATATGTTTTCTCACGGTGATATTACAAAAGATTTATCCAGAGCTAAAAAATATTTTGAAGATATTGTTTCCTATACAATTGGGCCGTTTTCCTTGGATGAAATGATTTCTCACAGAATTAATACCATTAATATTATTGATGTCAGAGAGTATAACGATTATATTGAAGGTCATATCCCTTATGCTGTTCATATTCCTTATAAAGAAGCAAAAGAGCATACGGATATGCTTGATAAAGATAAGGTTAATATTATTTATACATACTCAGATTCCTGTCCTAGAGCCTATAATACTGCTTTGGATTTGCTTGAAAAACACTTCCCATGTGTTGTGCTTCGAGGCGGGTTTAAGGAATGGAAAAAATTTGAGTTCGATATTGTTAAAAGTGATACTGATGATTACAATCAATCTGATAAAAATGACTAATAAAAAAGGGGAGATTAATTCTCCCTTTTTTTATAATTCTAATTCCATTAATTTATATAATTCAGGATAATTATCTAAAATACTTAATCTATGGAATTTTTCTAAATAATCTTTATCCCATTTTGAAAGTTCCTTAGCATAAGCTCCTGCATGATAACCCCATACCATTCCATCTTTTACATTATTTCCTGTTGGAAGTTCTTTACCATTATTAATTTGTTGTGTTCTGTAATCATTTAACCACCTTAACAACAGAATATTAACTGAAAGATTATCATAAGGGTCTAATACGTTATAATTTGTTCCATAACGCAGGTTTATGTCGGTTTCTGCTATTTTCCTTATTTGAAACGGGCCGTATGCATTAGCTGGACTGGTTAAATATTCTCCGTTGCTATCATATATTCTTCCATTTGACTCTATAAATAAAATTTTATATACATCAGTTACATCGACTTTTCCGTCGCCTAATTCATCTACATAACTTTTTATTAAATCAAATCCGTTTTCTCCAATCTGCGAACTAAAAGTTCTTACGGATGACAAAATATCATTATAAGCTTGTTGTATATCAGGATTTTCTTCTAATAACTTATGTAATTCATTTATTTTTGCTTCTTCTTCAGCTTTGAGCCTTGCCTCTTCTTCGGCTTTAAGTCTTGCCTCTTCTTCGGCTTTAAGCCTTGCTTCTTCTTCCGCCTGGAGTCTTGCTTCTTCTTCCGCTTGAAGCCTTTCATCTTCTTCCTCTTGAGGTCTATTATCTTCTTCAATTTCTGAAGTCGCAGCTACTACAGTGTCAGGAATATTGTTTTTACCCCCCCCCACGCCTCCAATTCCTGTAAATACACCAATCATAAGTCCTAAAGCACTTAATCCTGCTGCAATTCTTTGTCTTTGCGCAGTTTTCTTTCTTTTTGCTATTTGAGCCATTCTTTCAGGACTGCGCGGAGTTGTTCTTACATAAGTATCATAACTTGGGACTGATTGTTTTGTAATGTGGTTTTTTGATAATTTATCTATGTTACTATTATCGCCGCCTGCTCTTTTTGTATTTTTATGTAAACCTGATGGGTTTGCTTGAATATTAATTAATTTAACTTCCATTTTGTTTTTCCTGCTGGCTGTTTACATTTTCCATGAAAGTATATAAAAAAATATAATTTACTTTTTCTAAAAAATGTTGTTACAAAACTTTAACTTTAAAGTATAATTTTTTTTAATGGAGGTTAAAAATGAGAGTTCTTGTCGGTATGTCAGGCGGTGTGGATTCATCTGTTGCTGCTCTTTTGCTTAAGGAGCAAGGCTATGATGTTATAGGTGCTACCATGCTTACTTGGGGCAAAAGTAATTTTTTTAATGAATTAAAAGAAAAATATAATTCTAAAGAGAATAAAAACCAGCTCCACGGTGCATGCCTGTGTCCGCATGAAGATGAAGACACCTCTGCAGCTAAAGCTGTTGCAGATAAACTTGGGATTGAATTTCACGTTATTGATTGTTCTAAAGAATACGAAGAAATTGTTATAAATTACTTTAAAAATGAGTATATGCAGGGAAATACTCCCAATCCTTGCGTGAGATGTAATCAAAGTATTAAGTTTGGAGTGTTTCCTATGCTTGCTAAAAAAGCAGGGCTTCAATTTGATAAGTTTGCTACAGGTCATTATGCAAGAATTGAATATGAAAACGGAAGATATCTTTTAAAAAGAGGAATTAATCCTAAAAAAGACCAATCTTATTTCTTATACGGACTGAGTCAGGAACAGCTTGCAAATACACTCACTCCTTTAGGGAATTATACAAAAGAAAAAATAAGAGAAATAGCACGTAATTTTGGGCTTGAGGTTGCTGATAAGCCTGACAGCCAAGATTTCTATAATGGAGATTATAATGATATTTTAAATGCAGCGCCTAAAAAAGGGAATATAGTTGATGTTAACGGAAAGGTATTAGGTACTCATAACGGGTTTTGGAATTATACAATCGGGCAGAGAAAGGGAATAGGAATAGCTGCTATAGAGCCTTTGTATGTTAAAGAACTACGTAAAGATACTAATGAGGTTGTTGTTGCTTTTAAAGATGACTCTATGAATAAAAGTTTAATTGCCTGTAATGTCAAATTTAACGCTATTGATGAGCTTACTGGTGCTATGAAATGCCAAGTTAAAATACGCTCATCTCAAGAGCCCAAATCTGCAGTTATTTGTCCTATAAGCGGCAATAAGGTTGAAGTAATTTTTGATGACTTGCAAAATCCAATTGCTAAAGGGCAATCTGCCGTATTTTATCTGGAGGATACGGTATTAGGCGGCGGAATTATTGAAAGTGTAAGTTGATTATTAAGTTAAGCTATTTTGTATGAGTTTTTGTTTGTGCGTTCTCATCGCGCAATAAGATAGATAAATTTCGCAAAAAAAACACCCTAGGGGGTGTTTAAAAATGGTGCGCTTGGCGCGATTCGAACGCGCG
>CANQRT010000010.1 GCA_947626325.1 Candidatus Gastranaerophilales bacterium
GTTATTGAAAACGTAAAAAGACACTTAGAGGACGGTAAAACTCCTATTGAAGCAACACAGTTAACAATGCAGGAGGTCGGCGGTGCATTGGTTGCTATGGCAATGGTTCTAATGGCTGTATTCGTTCCTGTTTCATTTGTAGCAGGTTTATCAGGTTTAATGTACAGACAATTTGCCGTTTGTATTGCAGTATCTATTGCATTATCGGCAATATGTGCTTTAACTCTGTCACCTGCAATGTGTTCAATAATATTAAGACCTGAAGACCCGAACAGAAAACCGTCCAATTTCTTTACGGCTTTTATTAAAAAAGTGTTTACGGCTTTTGATGAAAAATTTGATAAAGTAACTCATTGGTACTTAGATGTAGTTAAAAAATTCGTATACAATAGAATATTAACAATAGGTTTATATATAGGTTTTTTAGCTTTAATGGGATTGCTGTTTATGATTATTCCTAAGGGGTTTATTCCTGATGAGGACCAAGCGGTAGTTATGGCTCAAATAGTTCTGCCCCCTGGCTCTGCGTTAAATAAAACTCAGGATGTTTTATTAAAATTGACTGATGAAGTTAAACAAATAGACGGGGTTGTTCCTGAAAGAATTATTACGTTCGCAGGTATTGGTCCTACAAATCAGGCATTTTGTGTTGTTCCGTTAAAAGAATGGAATGAAAGAAAAGTATATCCATGGAATTGGGTAATTAGAAAAATTCAAGGCAAGCCTACAGATTTATCGCATAATGGAATATTAAAAGAATTAAGAGCGCGTGCAGCTAAAATAAATGAAGCCTCAATTGCTGCATTTTCTCCGCCTGCAATATCAGGTATGAGTATGCTAGGCGGTTTTGAGTTTCAAATGCTTTCAAAAGGCGAACACTCTTTGCAGGATATTGAAAAATTTGCAAATCAATTAACCGTTGCAGCTAATCAAGATAAGGGTTTAAGCAGCGTTTATACGACATATCAAGCAAACGTACCGCAATACAGATTAAATATTGATTATGAAAAAGTTTTAGCTCAAAATGTAAGTATACAAGAATTATATTCAACTTTAGCTTCAACATTAGGTTCATATTATATAAATGACTTTAATAAGTTAGGGCGTGTATTTAAGGTTCAAATGCAGGCAGAGGATGATTTTAGAAATAAAGCAACAGACCTTCAAAAAATATATGTAAAAAATATGAAAGGTCAAATGGTGCCTTTAATGACAATGGTAAGCCTTGAACAGACAGTCGGTGCTGCTGAAATTACAAGATTTAATCAATACAGAAGCGTTCAATTCTCAGGGCAAGGTGCGGCAGGCAAAAGTTCTGGTGAAGCTATGAAATCAATGGAACAAGTTGCAACTAAGACTCTGCCTAAAGATGTGGGTTATGACTGGTCTGGTACATCATTGCAGGAGCGTGAATCTGCTGGTCAGACGGGTATAGTTATTGCTTTAGCGTTAACATTTGTATACTTATTCTTAGTTGCACTTTATGAAAGCTGGTCAATACCTGTTGCGGTATTATTAATTGCACCTGTTGCGGCGTTAGGAGCATTAGTGTTCCAGATGATGTTAGGTCAATCTTTTGACTTATATTCGCAGGTTGGTATGATTGCATTGATTGGTATTGCAGCAAAACAATCAATATTAATTGTAGAATTTGCAAAGGATTTGCATGAAAATAAAGGACTGGGTATAGAAGAAGCTGCTATAGAAGCTGCAAGAATAAGATTTAGGGCAATTATGATGACAGCTTTAGCGTTTGTATTTGGAGTTTTGCCTATGGTGTTTGCAACTGGTGCAGGCGCACAGAGCAGAATTTCCGTCGGTTCTACGGTATTTGGCGGTATGACGGCAGCTGCTACAATAGGTACTATATTAACACCTGTTTTCTATGTACTTGTTCAATCCTTAGTTGAAAATATGGCAAAAAGGAAAAAGAATATAAGCGAAAATTAATATAAGAGTAGAGTGGAAAAATGAATAAAAAATTATTTATATTGATGTTTTTATTATTGAGTATACCTGTAATGGCGCAGGAGACAGATGTAAGTGTTGAGATGAGTGAGGAATATGTGCAGGAGCCTGCACCTGTACTTCCTGAAACTTCAACGCAGACTCAAACCGTTAAGGTAAAAACACCTTTTAAACAAAAGGTTAAAAATATATTAAATAAGCGTAAACCGCCTAAAACTCCTAAAATAGAGAGCGCTAAAGATATTGATGCAGTTAACCCTGAGGTGGAAGAAACAAAAACAATAAAGTCTGTTGAAAAAGAACAAAAGAAAAAAGCTAAAGAGTTAAAAAAAGAGCAGAAAAAAGCTGAAAAAGAAGCTAAAAAATCTTTAAAAACCGCGCAAAAGCAAGAAACTGCTCCGTTGGCAGCAGAAATTCAAGAGCAGGAAAACGAATTTGCTGCTGTGGATAAAGGGGAAACAAATACCGTTTTAACTGATACCGCATATCATGGCAGTGTAAATACAACAAGAATAATGGAAGTGGATGAATGTGTTAAAATAGCGCTTGAAAAGCACCCTGCAATTAAATCAGCCATGAGTAATGCTGAAATTTATAAAAGCAGAATAGCGCAGGCATGGGCAAATTATTTTCCGACACTTTCGGCAGGTGTAAGTTATTCAAAAAATGATATGCAGATGACAAACTTTGCATTTCCGACTCAAAAATATGATATGTATTATACACCAACAGTATCGGGTAATATGTTATTGTTTGATTTTGGTAAAACAAAAGCACAGGCAGATTTGGCTAAAAGAACTTATGAATCCGCTCAATTCAGTTTGGAAAACAGTATAAATACAGTTGTTTTTACGGTTAAACAGGCATATTATAATTTACTTTTTGCGCAGCAGCAGGTAAAGGTTTATGAAGATACGGTAAAAGATTATACTCTGCACTTAGAGCAGGCAAAAGCATATTATAATATTGGAACAAAAGCCAAAATAGATGTTCTTACGGCAGAACATAATTTAGGGCGTGCAAAATTAAGTCTTTTGCAGGCTCAAAACACCTTAAAAATAGCTTATGTTCAATTAAGTAACGCAATGGGAACACCTGATTATTCGGATTATGATGTAACGGATAATTTAAAAACAACTGGGTATGATATAGATGTGGACAATGCGGTAAATACGGCATTTGATACAAGCCCCGAATTATTAGCAGCTAAAAAGCGCGCAGATGCGTCAGAACTTTTGGTCAGAGCTTCAAGACGTGCATTTACTCCTAACTTATCGGGTTTTGCTTCGTATTCCAGAGGCGGTAAGCAAATGGATACCGATTACGGTTATCAAATAGGAGCGCAATTAAATTATCAAACAGTTAATTTACTTCAATTAAAAAAGCAGGTGGATGAGGCAAAAGCTACTTACAAAAAAGATTTAGCCGATTATGAAAATACGAAACAAAACATATATTTTGAAGTAAAACAGGCTTATTTAAATTTAACTACAGCTCAAGAGAGTATCGGTGTAGCTAAATTATCAATGGATCAGGCAAAAGAACAGTATGATCAGGCTTCAGGCAGATATAAAGTAGGTTTAGGAGATGCAATAGAATTAAAAGATGCTGAAACTACTTATAGAAACTCTCAGCTTGATTATTACAACACTCTTTTAAACTACCATGTATCAGCAGCAAATCTTGAAAAAATAATGGGAGTTCCCCTAAAAGCAACAGATATAGATGTTTTGTAATTAATCAAACAGAAAAACACGTAAAACTGGGTTCTTATAATTCCTTTTACCTGCTCCAGAGCCTGTTTTAATAATAATCATTTCTTCTGGCAATTTTTCACCGCTATAAAGTCCTGCAACAATTGCAATACCTGTCGGAGTTACCATTTCACCCTCGGTATCCGTTAACTTTAGCGGGATTTTATATTCCTGTGCAATTGCGCATACAGCTGGAACGGGAACATTTAAAGTCCCATGCTGGCATTGTACCAGCCCATGCCCCTCTGTTAAAGCTGAAAAATATACTTTTTGCGGGTTTAAATTATCAAAAAGTACTGAAAAACTAATTATATCTGCAATAGAATCAATTGCACCAACTTCATGAAAATGCACTTCGGTAATATCTTTGCCATGCACTTTAGCTTCCGCCTTAGCTACTATTTTAAATATTTTCTTTGCCAAGTTTTTTGCATTATCCGTCATATCTGCTTTATCAATTATTTTATTAATATCATCAAGATTTCTGTGCTCGTGATGATGTTCATTATGCTCATGATGAGGCAGAATTACATTAAAATCCGTTGCTTGAATTGCATTAATATTTACTTTCTTTATTTCATAAGAAAACTCGTTATCAAGTTTTAGTGAACTTAAAGCCTTATCAAGTTTGGTTTTGTCTGCGCCTAAGTCTAACAAAGCACCGACTGACATATCACCAGAAATTCCCGAGTTACATTCAAAATATATATTCATTACTTTTTACCTGCTATTTGTCTATTTATTTGATTTGCGCTGTAACCTGCGTTAAATCCGTTATCAATGTTAACAACGCTCATACCCTCAGCGCAAGAGTTAAGCATTGTTAAAAGCGCTGATAATCCTTTAAATGAAGCTCCGTAACCAACAGAGGTTGGAACAGCAATAACATGAGAATTTACCATGCCTGTTAAAATCGAGCCTAAAGCGCCCTCCATACCTGCAACTGCTATAATAACATTAGCTTTTTTTATTTCATCTATTTTATCAAAAAGCCTGTGTATTCCAGAAACACCTATATCGTAGTACCTTTTAACATTACTGCCAAAGAATTCTGCAGTAACGGCAGCTTCTTCTGCAACTGGAATATCTCCTGTTCCACCTGTGCAAACTGCAACTTCGCCTATTTTTTCTGTTTCCTGCAGTGTTAAAGTTAACACTCGACCTTTTTCATTGTATTTTATATCGGGTAAATTTTCTTTTAAATAATTATACTGTTCAATACTTGCACGAGTTCCTAGAACGTTAATATTATTATCTTTAAAGGTTTTGAAGATTTCTAAAAGCTGTTCGTTAGTTTTGCATTCGCAAAAAACAGCCTCCGAATACCCCCGCCTTTTTGTGCGGTCTATATCAAGTTTTGCAAAATCCAGCTCAATATATTTTTTATTATTCTCCATAAAATTATTTTAACTCATGATAACTATTATCAGTCAAGATTTTATTATTATCCCGCTCAAATTGTTTTTTTGTTGCAATTCTGTTTAATAGCGCAACAGCGGCTCCTATTGCCATTGTGTTTATTAAAAATGTTAATCCGTAAGAGAAATTTTTACATTTTAAATACTGTTTTTGCAATTCATTAGGGAGTTTTAATATTTCATTATAAGATTTTATAATGCCGTCTTCGATTACTTTTGTATTAAATAACTTATCAAATCCTTTATAGATTGGTCTTTCAATTAGTTTTTCACCAAAGAAAAGTAAAGGAACTGTAACGGAAAATCTCCTTGCGTTTTCTTTTTTTCATATTTATCTCTTGAAGCATAAAAATAACTTGCAATACTGACAGGATAAATAAAAGCTCCATAATGAGCAAGTTTTAAATCATTAGTTTTTGTGAAATCAAAATGCTTAACAACGGCAGTTATAGCAGGCTCTAATTTTTTATATATATTATCATTTTTAGCTGCAGTTAAAATACCTGCTGTTAAGGCAAGTCCGCCTAGTGCAGTTAATATTAATTTTTTTATTAAGGATTGGGCTTTGTTTTTTCCATTTTTTTCCTGTTCTTTTGTATCTTTAAGCCCTACAACTTCTGTAAATTCCTCTTTTCCACTTTGGCTTGATGTCATATAATTTCTTACAGGTGCTATTGCAAATACTAACGGCAAAATAACACTAAAAACAGATGCTATTTCTCCAAACTTTGCTAATTTAATATTTTTTAATCGCTCTTTTGAAACGGATTTTATTTCTTCAATAGGCATAGTTATTAGTCTTGAGCCTGTATTATATTTATTTTGGAAAAATTCATTTGTTAATTTAACTGCAGCAGGTGCAGAAAAGTAAAACAGTGCAGATTCTGCTGTTTTCGCAAATGTTATTTCTTTTGCTTCTTCCCTGCTTCTTGATATTGCAATTTTAGGAATAAGACATCCTCCTGTGTCTTTTACAAACATTCCGACAGATGAACTTGTCTCCATTCCTTTTAATATTTTTGTTCCGATTGATATTGCGTTCATAACTTTATATTAAAAAATGAAATTTATTACCCGTCAAGAAACAAGTATTATTTTACCCGCAATAAAAAATTTGATAAAATAAAAATATTGAGGAGTTAAGAATTATGAAAAGTACCGAATACAAATCATATCAAGAAGGTAACAGTTTAAAATCATTTTTTATACTAGTAATTATATTTTTTATATTTATGTTATTAATGCCCATACTTTGTATAGGGTTTTCTTTGTTTGGCTTAATAACAGGTTTTGTACTCGATGATATAATTCCTTATGAAATAAGAGAACCTGCATGTTTAGGTATTACAATTACACTTACATTAATTGCGTATATGCTCTGGTTTATATTTGGCAGGGATAAACACGTTACGCAGATTGTTAGTTTTGAACCGCCTCAAGATACAAATAGCGCAGAATTGGAAGTAAATTGTTACGGCTGTTCTTCTGAAAGAGGTGTTAAATCATTAATTTATTATTTGGCAAGTAAAGATTACTTAAAAATTGAAAAATTAAATGATGATTATGTATTAAGAAAATTAAAACCATACGATGGAAACGACGAAGTAGAAAAAATTTTCTTTAATGGTATATTCGGTAATGATGTTGATATTGTAAATTTAAATAGATTACTTTCTTCAGGTTCCTTTTCTGTTTTATGTGTGAGTGTACAAACAATACTTAATAACTTGAAGAAGGATAATTTTAAAAATAATGCTTCAATAGTTTCTAAAATTATTATGCTGTTAATATGTTCTTTAGGTGTTGGTTTATCTTTATTATTTACTATTGCTGATTATTCTTTTAAATTGATATTTTCACCAAATTCTTGGATATTTATATTTACATTTATTGCAATATGGGTAGCCGTGTATTTTTGCTGTAATTATAAACAACAATTGCAAAGTTCTGTAAAGGTAAATGGTAAATATCCAAAAAATCACAAAAAACTGTATACAACTTTATTTATGATTATTTGGTGTGCAGGCTTTGGCGGGTTTCCTTTGCTGACTTTATTTCAAGATGAAACAATCAAATTTAATCATCCGTTAGAAATAATCTTTGGCTTAGTTTGTTTGATAATATGTTTTATATGTTTAGTTAACATGCCTCAATTAAGCAGAAAAGGACGAGAGCTTAGAGGTTTGGCTATGGGCTTTAAAAGATTTTTAGAGGTAACAGAAAAAAGAAGATTTGATGAGTTAATCGGACAAAATCCAAATTATGCTAAAGAAATTTATCCTTATGCTTTTGCTTTAGGAATAACAGAATCATATATTACTGATTTGGATGTTCTTGCGGCAAGTGAATCTTATTCGGGTGATAATTTAGATACAGAAAGTATAAAACAAATTTATGATTTATTGAAAAAAACGAGGTGAATTAATGAATATTATTATAGTTGCAGTAGGAGTAGTTATAGTTGGTCTTTTAATTTTTGCATACAATAAAGCAATAGAGCTTAGAAACTATGTAAAAGAAGCTTTTTCCACAATGGATGTTTATTTAAAAAAACGCTGGGATTTAGTTCCTAATTTAATAGAAGTTGTAAAAAGCTATGCAGCTCATGAAAAAGAGGTTTTTGAGCAGGTAACCAAGCTTAGAAGCGCCAACTATAATAAGTTAAAAACAGCGCAGAAGATTGATGTAAATGAAAAACTTTCAGCAGGTGTATCACATTTAATAGCTGTAGCAGAGAATTATCCTGAAATAAAAGCTAATCAAAATTATGCACTGTTGATGACTCAATTAGCAGAAGTAGAAGAAGATATTGCAAATGCCAGAAAGTATTATAACGGAACGGTTAGAGAATTAAATACTTATGTAGAAACATTCCCCTCTAACATTATTTGCACTTTATTCGGCATAAAACGTGCAAAATTATTTGAAATTAATGAAAGTGAAAGAAGCAGTATAAAAGTTAATTTCTAACGGCGGACTTATTCTCTAGTAATGGCATATAGTAATATTGTTGTGTTACGCTTCGCTAACCCAGTCTACAACTCTTTTGTTTATGTTTTAAGTACACACTATAGTACACCTTAGCGTCTTCGCAAAGTGTGGGGGATTTTTTTAAAAAACCTTCATCATAGCAGGTGTAAACAGGGCAGTAAATGCAGAATTTACAATAATCGTGTTTAAAGCAGTCTTTTAAGTTTTTGCATGTAAGTTTTTTTTGAAACTCTGGTACAATTTTTTCTTTAACTTCTTTTAATGATGTTGTATTAAAGTTGCCAAGGGGATAATTAAAGTAATTGCAAGGGTGAATATCTAAATTAGGGGCGATACTTAGCCTATCAACACCGCCTGAACAATTAAATCTTTCCTTTTTGCAAAAATCTTCTCTGGGGTTATTAATATCAATAGTTTCAAAGTAATAATTAATAAGTTTTTTACCTTTTAATCTAGTATTAAAATTATTATTGTTTTTATTATTAATAAATCTAACATCAGAGAAAAACTTAGCACCAATAGAGTCCGCAAATTCTTTAACTTTTTTATACTCATTAAAGTTGCAATCAATAATAGGGCAAGTTATTTGAGTGATTATTTTATATTTAGCTAATTTTTTTAAAACCTCAACTGTTTTATATTGTGAGCCTTTAACCCTTGTGATTTTATCGTGGATTAAGGGGTTCATACTAAATAGAGTAATTTGAACTTGTGCTGGATAGAGATTAATTAAATCATTGAACAAATTTTCATCATAGTAAAGTTTTTGAGCGTTAGTTAAAACAAATAATCTAAGTTTTTTTTCGGTAATATATTTAGCAATTTTAATAAAATCATTATTAATAGTGCATTCCCCGCCTGTAAGCATAACATCAAAAACACCTAAATCAGAAGCTTCATCAATAATTTTTTTAGCCTGCTCAAAGTTTATTGAATAACTGTTCATATCTTTAGGGTTACAGCAGTGTATGCAGTCTTGATTGCAGGTATAGTTTAAATTCAAATAAATGGATGTTAAAAAGCCATTATAAGTTAGTACATTAATTAATTGATTAAGAAAATAGTCAAAATTAGTGTCATCAAAAGAAATGACAAAATCAGATGAAGAAGAATTATCCTTTATGACTTTAAAAATGCGGAGTTTTTCATCAGAAATGATAGTTATATGCTTTAAAATACCTTTATAATAATAAGCGTAATTTCTTTTCATTTTATGTAGAAAACCACATCTTTAACTCTGGAGCCCAAACATTGAGGACCTGATATTCGATATTCATCGGGCATTTCAATAACATCTTCAAAGAGTTCATTAATTTCATCAATTGACATATTTTCTATTTGTTCATCATCAAAATTATCAGGCATATTAATCTCCTTTCAAATTTAATATTTTGCCAAGTTTTATCTGTAATTCATTATGATTTTCAGCAAAGAAAATAAACCCTGAATAGGGAGTAAAAGTCATTTCACCAAAGTGCAGTTTATTTTGATAAAACATCCAATCAATGCGGACAAACTTAAACCCATTAGCAAGCGTTTTACTTAATTCAACCGCTTTTTTTAAAATTTCATCCGCTTGAGTTTCAAAATATTTTTCCTCAGCGCGAAAACTTAAATTAATACTGTTAAAATTCTCATCAAAAGTATGATAAAAACGAGTTCTTTTATTATCATATTTAAATTTTTGAATAACTTTAGCTTCGCCGTTAAAACACAAAACTTCAACTTCTTCAAATTCTATAAAAAGAGGTTCAATAATGATTTTAGGATTAATGTTTAAATACTGAGTTTCAAAGTCGCTCCAACCAAAAAATGACTGAATAAGCCAGTTATCAGTATACATTTTAATTGTGTTAAAAAGTCTTTTTTCGTTTAAAAACTTATCTTTATCTTTAATAATAAACTGCCACTTACAGCCATGATTGCATTTAACAATAAAAGAAAAGGGCAGGGAAGAAAAAGGGATGTCATCAAACTTATCACCAATCCAAAGAACTGGTTTTAAGTATTCATCACCAATTTTTTCCCTAACCCAGTCACGAACCAAAACCTTATCAGTCAGTTCGCTTTTTTGCTGCTTATTGTCAAATAATTTTAACCATTGAATTTTTTCATTTAGAGTTTTAGGATGTTTTAAATTAAGTTTTTGTCCTGTTTTTATATAGTATGCTTGGCAAAGGTACTTTTTATAATCCTTTTCATTAAGCGACATTAAAAAATTGTAATCAAAAACAGCCTCACCGCCCCGCCTTAAACGAGGGGTGTAATTACCGCTGTGCCCGCCAAGTTTCCAATCCAAACCGCCGTGATTTAACGACTTCCACCAAGGACTAACACTCCAATTCCCCTTTAAACCGCAGTGATTTAACGAGTTTAGCCAAGTGGTAAGACTCCAATCCCCCTTTAAACCGTCATGGATTAACGACTTCCGCCAAGAGACAAGACTCCAATCCCCCCCCCGTGGGTTTGAGAGATTTAAGAAAATCTGAAAACATGCGTGGAAACTTGCTCATAGCTACATTATAAACCGCAAATTTTGTTTTTGCAATAGTTATCTTTTTTTTGTATTATTCCACAAGATTGCTTTGCCGCATACTCTCTAAGCAATGACAATCTTTTTTACTTAATTTAGCAAATAATAATCCGCCCTCAAATAAAAGGTAAGAGGGAAGAGCAAGCATTAACTGACTTACAACATCAGGCGGAGTTAATATTCCTGCAAGTATTAATAAAACTACTACAACATAAGGTCTTTTATCCGCAACGGCTGAATATGATATGATATCTGATTTTATTAGATAAAAAGTTATAATTGGAAGTTGAAACATTAATCCAAATGCCAAAGAAAGCCATAAACCAAGATTAATGACCTCTGATATTCTAAATACCGCTTGAATATTTTCTGATTGAAAACTCAAACCGAATTTTATTATTAAAGGCAGTATCATAAATATGCAAAATACAACTCCTATAGTAAATAAAAAACTTGAAATTAATACCAAGGATTTTATAAACTTTTTCTCACCTTCGTAAAGTGCAGGCAGAATAAAGTTCCAAAGTTGTTTTGCTATATAAGGGAAACAAACTATTATAGAGAGCATTACCGCCATTTTAATCTGAATTATGAATACCTCTGCAGGTGAAAAAAAGTTTAAAGTAACTTTATTTTCACCTAAAAGAATTTTTATAAATCCATTTAACACCTTTGGTGCAAAATAAAACATAAAAGGCAATACTATTGCAACTGAATACAAACATTTAAGAATAGTTTTTCTTAATGCTTCAAGATGAGAAATCAAACTTTCATCTTTTTCTTCATCGCTCATTATTATATTTCATCGCTCTTAAATTCTGTGGGAGGCTCTTGAGAGTCTTCTATAGCGGTTTTGATTTCATCTGTTTCTTTTTTTATCACATCTTTTGCTTTTTTAAATTCATAAGATGCTTTACCAAGAGCCCTTGCAAGCTCAGGTATTCTTTTTCCGCCGAATAATAGCAGTATTACAACAATTATTAAAGTAATTTCCGTTATACCAAGCGACATATTTTTCTCCTTTTAAAAAGATTATACTATTTGCTGTTCGTTAATTGCAAATATTTCAATAGCTCCTGAATTACATACGGTTTTACACTTCCCGCAGCCTATACATTTTGAAGCGTCTATTTTTGCACTTTGATTTGCTTCCATTGTTATTGCATTTACGGGACATACATTTATACAAATTCCGTTTTTACTGCATTTTTCGGGGTCTATAACAGCCATTGCTATTCTAGTTTTTTGCTTTTCTTCAAGCGTTATTTTCTTTATTGCACCTGAAGGACAAACTTTCGCACAATCATTGCAGTCGTATTTGCAGTGTTTTTCACCTTTTGTATAGTCGATATGTACTGCACCAAAGTCTTTATCTGCTTTTGTTAAGATATTATTCGGGCATGCGTTTATGCAAAGATTGCAATTTAAGCATTTATTAAACATCCTTTGAGCGTTAACTGCACCTGGGGGCAGAATAACATTTTTTATCTTTTCTGCAGCAGTTTTTCCGATTTCAAATCCTATTTTAACTGCACCTGCCAAAATAACTAGCGCAGAGCCAAAGGTTAATAATTCACGTCTTTTTGGGCTGAATTTTACTTCTTTTTTTGGCTTTATACCGTAAGTTATAGCATTTTTAGGGCATTGATTAAGGCATTTAAAACACTTAAGGCAAGTTTCATTATCCACTTTAGCCTCGCCAACTTCAATACAGCCTGCGGGGCAGTTTCTTTCGCACATACCGCAAGATAGACATTCATCTTCTTTTATATAAACCTTTAAAAGCGAGATTTTTGATAATAATCCCAATATACAGCCCACAGGGCAAATATTTGTGCAAAAATATCTGTTTTTAAATATTGTAAGCACAATTACGGCTATTATAGCGGTAAGACCTATCAAAGATAGAGTTAGAGCCGAAGCAAAATATGTATAAGGCTCAATGTACCTTATTATAACTGCGCTCCCGCCAATTAAAGCACCAAAAGAAATTGCGGTTATAAAATATTTAACTGGCAGATTTTTTCTCGGTTCTTCATTACCCTCACCTCGAAATAAGGCAATAAGTTCCTGTAATATACCGAATGGGCAGAGCATTGAACAGTATAATCTGCCGAAGAACAATGTTAATAACAGTATTACAACAAGAATAACTGCACTTATAAGCGAAAAATCAATGATTACTCTTTGAATTAACGGTGCAGTTTGAATATCAAATAACGGAAGCGGGTAAAAAATACCGATAACTCCAAGAATTGCCATTATAAATATTAAAATTGCAAATGTTAATCTTATTTTATAAAACATTATGAACTTGCCTTTGCTTTTTCGTACTCTTTTTGAACTTGCGCCAACAAATCAGGAATAGGAAGATTTTGCGGACAGTTTTTATTACATAAACCGCATTTTATGCAGTTATTAGCTTTTTCACTGTCGCTAAGGGTTTCATAATAAATTTTTAAGTGAAACGCACTGTTTGTAACTTTATATTGGTTGTATAAAGAAAAAATAGCTGGAATATTAATTCCTTTCGGGCAGACCTCCATGCAGTATTTGCAGGCGGTACAATTAATTTCACCTTGTGATTGAATAATTTTAGCCATTTCATCAGCTGTTTTAAGCTCTTGCTCATTCATAGGAGTAAAGTTTTCAAAGGTGGCGATATTTTCTTTCATTTGTTTTAAATTACTCATACCGCTTAAAACTGTAACTACGTTATTTTGACTTGCAGCCCACCTTAAACCAAACTCGGCAGGAGTGGCATTTGGGTAGCTTTCTTTTAATTTAGCAAGCGCTTTATCGCTTAAATTAACTAATCCGCCGCCTCTTAAAGGCTCCATTACCGTGACAGGGATACCTAGGGCTTGAACTATATTATATTGTTCGTGGGCTTTTACAACATCCCAATCTAAATAATTAACCTGCAATTGGGCAAAATCCCATTTATAATCTTTTACTACCTCTTTTAAAATTTCAGGAGTGCCGTGGAAAGAAAATCCAAAATATTTAATCAGACCTTCTTCTTTCAGTTTTGCCAGTTCTTCAACCATTTTAACATTTCTGTATTGTTCAAAAGTATTAACATTAATGTTATGGCACATATAAAAATCGAAATAATCGACCTGGCATTTTTTTCTTTGCTCATCAAAAATCTTTCTGACGTCGCTTTGTGAATTCATTTTGTAAATAGGGCTTTTATCGGCAAGGATGAAAGAATTTCTGTCATACTTTTTTAATACTTTGCCGATAGCGATTTCGGAATTTCCGTCAACGTACATATAAGCTGTATCAAAATAATTAGCTCCGTGAGCGAATGCGTATTCCGTCATCTTTTAAAGCTCAACCATATCGATTTTATTGCCGTTCATAGGCAGCCGCATACAGCCAAAACCAAGTAAAGGAACATCAATATCTTTAAATTTTCTTTTTATAACTTGTCCTTGAGCTTTTATTGTTTTATTTTTTCCGCAGCCCGTTGCCATTAAGGCAGTTCCCCCGAGTGCTAAAACAGAACTTTTTATAAATTCACGGCGCTTCATTTCTACTCCTTTATTTATAAATTAATTATTAACATGCTCAGTTTTTCTGTCAGATTTTATAACATGAATATTTCTTGTTTCAGAAAGCATTTGCCTTGCAGCAGCAAGCTTTTCCTTATTTTCTTTACTTATACTTCCTGAGGCAATCAATCTGTCAACAAAATTATTATTAAGCTTAACAGCTTTATGCAGTGCGCCTATTTCTTCTAAAACGTCTTTTATTTCAACAAAATCGTAAGCATAACTTTGTTTTGATTGATAAATAAGAGTTTCTCCGTTTGGTGAATGAATATTCTCTCCGCCCTTTTCAAAATAGAGCCTGAAAATTGATTTTAAATCCTGCATTTCAGACTGCATTATCTGTACAGCCTGCTGTATTCTTAAATATCTTTCAAAAAGGTAATCAATATTATCAAGCTGCTGGATTTGCCATGCATATTTTTTTTCATACAATTTTTTTAGCTCAGGATATGCTTTAGCAAGTCCCTCGGTATCTGCCATGGCTCTATGGCGGGTTGAAAATTTTACGTTAAATTTATTCATTAAGCTTTCTAAACCGCAAGATTCAAGCTCAGGATAAATTTCTTTAAACATCATTTGAGAGTCTATTCTGGCATTAGTAATTGGCTTGCCTGTCTGGCGAATACTTGCTTCATTTATGAAAGAATAATCAAAAATAGCGTTGTGAGCAACAATAGGATAATCGCCTATAAAATCCAAAATCATTGGCATAACTTGAGCTTCTGTCGGTGCATCTTTTACATCATCTTCTGTTATTCCATGCACTGCTATACTTGATTTTCTAATATGCTGCTCGGGGTTAATAAGTGTTTCAAATCTATCTTTCATTTTGCCGTTTTCAAGCCTTATTGCGGCAAACTCTACCATTTTTTCTTTTGTATAATCTAAACCCGTTGTCTCAACATCTAAAACTATTTCAATACACTTTTTTCTTGGCACTGCCTCAAATCTCCCTATAATATATTAGCATAAAAATTTACTCAGGCAACTTAGTTAATTAATATACTTGTTTTATTAATATATCAGTAGTAACATATAAAAAGAATATAAAAAACAGGTTAATCCATGGGAAGAATAGTTTTAAACAGAGATAGATGTAAAGCGTGTTATTTATGTGTAGACGCTTGTCCAAAAAAGGTGTTAGGGGCAGATAATCAAGTAAATGCATTAGGGTATTATCCTGTTACAGTAAGTAATCCAGAAGAATGTATAGGGTGCGCAATGTGTGCAAGAGTATGTCCTGACATCGCAATTGAAAAGGTATACAGATGAAAAAAGAAAGACAGCTTTTAAAAGGGAATTATGCTATTGCGCAGGCTGCTATTGAGGCAGGCTGCCAAAGCTATTTTGGATATCCTATTACTCCTCAAAGTGAGATAGGGGAATATTTAAGTACTAAAATGCCAGAGCTTGGCAGGGCTTATGTCGCAGCAGAAAGTGAAGTTGCTGCAATAAATATGGTGCTTGGTGCAGGTTCAACAGGCGTAAAAGCAATGACATCATCTTCATCATGTGCTGTAGCACTTATGCAAGAGGGCTTGTCTTTTATAGCTGGCGATGAAATACCGTGTGTGCTTGTTAGTGTTATGCGTGGAGGCCCAGGGTTAGGCTATATTTATCCTTCTCAAGGTGATTATTATCAAGCTACAAAAGGCGGTGGAAACGGCGATTATAAAATTGTAACTTATGCGCCAGCAAGTGTGCAGGAATGTGTTGATCTTACTTATAAATGCTTTTATGTTTCTCAAAAATATAGAACTCCTGTCTGCCTTTTAGCTGACGGTATGATAGGTCAAACTATGGAGCCAGCCGTTATTGGTGAATATCCTTATGAAGAAATAGACCAATCTGACTGGGCATTAGACGGAGCAAAGGGTAGAAAACCTAGATTTATTGCTTCTATTGAACGTGAACAAGAAGCGCTCAGAAAAAGAGTTGTTAAGATTTTTGAAAAATATAATAAAATTTTAGAAAATGAAAATATTTTTGAAAAATATGAAACAGAAGGTGCGAAACTTGTTATTACTGCATTTGGAAGTATAGCAAGAATTGCAAAAGCTGCAGTTAAATTAGCAAGAAAAAATGGGCTTAAAGTTGGTTTATTCAGACCTATTATGTTAAATCCGTTCCCCGAAAAATTGGTAGCGGAAATAGCTCAAAAAGTTGACTGTATTTTAGATATTGAGCTTAATTGCGGACAAATGCTGCAAGACATTAAAGCAAGTATTTCAAATTGTGCTTCAACAATACCTGTTAAGTTCTACGGCAGACCTGCAGGGGTTATGATGACTGTTGAAGAAATTTATAAACAAATAGAGAATGTATACAAAGAAATAGTAGAGAAAAAATATGGAACAGCTTGTATATAAAAAACCAGATTCAATAAAAGATGATTTTAAGATATCGTTCTGTCCTGGATGTGACCATGGAACAGCAGTAAAACTGGTAGCAGAAGTGCTTGATGAGCTTGGAGTCAGAGAAAATACGATTGGAATTGCCTCTGTAGGGTGCAGTGTTTTTTCTTATGATTTTTTTAATGTAGATATAGTTGAAGCACCGCATGGACGTTCAATGGCAGCAGCAACTGGGGTAAAACGCTCCAAACCTGATAAGGTTGTATTTACATACCAAGGCGACGGTGATTTAGCTTCAATAGGTTTGGCTGAAACAATACATGCCATGACAAGAGGCGAAAAAGTCACAGCGATTTGTATAAATAATACAACTTACGGAATGACAGGCGGACAGGCAGGGCCAACTACTTTAATCGGTCAAGTTACAACCACAACAACAAGCGGAAGAAAAGCAGAGTTATCTGGTTATCCTTTAAAAATTTCTGAAATTTTAAAAGAAGTTGACGGTACAGCTTATGTTGCAAGAGTCACATTGGATAGTCCAGCAGCTATTATGAATGCAAAAAAATGTATTAAAAAGGCATTTGAGGCTCAAATAAAAGGTTTAGGAACAGGGTTTGTAGAAATACTTTCCACATGCCCGACTAACTGGAAAATGACACCGCAGGAAGCACATGCAAGAGTGCGCGGTGAAATGTCAGAGGTATTCAAACCTGGAGTATATAAAGATAAAGTCAGTGAGGCGCTATAATGGATTCAAACGTATTAATAGCAGGATTTGGCGGTCAAGGAGTTTTATTTATAGGTCAATTATTGGCAGAAGCTGCTATGAACCATGGTTTAAACTGCACTTGGACACCTGCTTATGGTGCTGAAATGAGAGGCGGAACAGTTAACTGTACTGTTTGTGTTTCTGATGATGAAGTTGCCTGTGCTTATGTTGAAACTCCGCAAAATGTTATTGCACTAAATGGGCCGTCTTTTGAAAGATTTGAAAAGAAAATTAAACCAGGCGGAGTAATGATTGTTAACTCATCACTTGTAAAATCAGCTCCAAGCAGAAATGATATAACATATAAATTTGTTCCAATGACTGATATTGCGCATAATTCAGGACATGAAAAAATGGCAAATATAGTTTCATTAGGTGCTTTTATAAAGGTTTTTCCTTTTATTTCCAAGGAAAATATAATAAATGTGATGAAGAAAAAGTTAACAGGTAAAAAGGCTTCAATGCTTGACGGTAATATAAAAGCACTGGATGAAGGGTTTGCAGCGGTTAATTAACTAACCTTTCAACAATACCTTTTAAAGCAATTTTAACGTGAGCATAATTTAACCCGCCTTGCATATATACTGCATAAGGCTCTCTAACAGGGCCATCAGCTGATAGTTCTATAGTAGAACCTTCTATAAACGAACCGCCTGCCATTATTAATTTGTTATCATAACCTGGAACCTCATCAGGTACAGGTGTTAGGTAAGACTCAATAGGTGAAAAACTTTGAAGTGTTTTACAAAACTCTATCAAAGGTTCAGGAGCACCAAATTTTATTGTTTGAATTATATCTGTGCGAGCTTCATTTGGTTTTGGAGTCGAGATAAAACCTATATCCTCAAATACCTGTGAAGCAAGTATTGCACCTTTAACCGCTTCAGATACTACTGAGGGCGCCATAAAAAGTCCTTGGAATATTAACCTTAATTGATTTAGCATAGCACCACCCTCAGCGCCAATTCCTGGGGCTGTTAACCTGTATGCGGCTTGATTAACGTATTCTTCTTTTCCTGCAATATATCCGCCTGCTTCTACAATTCCGCCTCCTGGATTTTTTATAAGCGAGCCTGCTATTAAATCTGCTCCAACCTCTAAAGGCTCTAATTTTTCTGTAAATTCACCGTAACAGTTATCTACAAAACAAATACAATCAGGGTTCTTGCTTTTTACTATATCTATCATTTTTTTGATTGTATCTATATTCAAAGATTTGCGGAGAGAATATCCCCTTGAACGCTGTATTAAAACCATTTTTGTTGATTTATCGACTTTGTTTTTTATTCCCTCAAAATCAACATCCATATTATTAATTAAATCAACTTCATCATATAAAACACCGTGCCCGATTAAAGAAGCCCTTTTATCGCCTCGTTTTCCTATTACTTCTTCCATTGTGTCGTAAGGCGCACCTGCAAGTGATATAAGTTTTTCCCCGCAGCGTAAATTTCCAAATAAACAGCAGGCTAAAGTATGAGTCCCTGATACAAAATGATTTCTTACAACAGCTTTTTCTGCTTTAAATACCTGTGCAAATACTTTATCTAAAGCCTCACGCCCCATATCATCATGCCCGTAGCCTGATACCGACGCAAAATGTTCAAGCCCTATTTTATTATCAATAAAGGCTTTTAATACTTTTTCTTGATTATATTCTTTTATTTCATCAACTTTGTTAAAGTATTGTTTTACTTTAAATTCAGCATTTTGTACTATTTCATTTTTATTCATATTTTTATAAAATCATAAAAAGAGAGTATATTCAACAGATTAATTTTGAATACCCGTCTATACTATGTACTTTTTTTGATATATTTGAAGTAAAATATTACAAGATTAACAGGATTAAATAATGGCAGAACTTAAAGATAAAAATGAGCAATACAGTGTATTTTTAAAATACAAAGAGCAAGATAATGAAAGACAAAATAAATTTATAATTACTTTAAGATTGGTTCTTTTGACCTTTATTGTTGTAATAATCACCTATTTTATAATGTTTTTAATTGATAATTATGATAATCTGGTTTCTATATTTGAAAATCTTATAAATAAAAATATAAGCACAGAAAGATTAAGTAATAAATCAGATTTAACACCGTCAAAATTTAATCTAAAAATGCTAAGCAGATATCAAAATATACTTTTATTGGGAGTAGATTCAAATGGGCCTGATACACTTCCGTTTTCAGGAGTTCGTTCTGATACAATGATAATATTAAACATTGATACTCACGGAAAAAGCGTAAATGCAATATCAATCCCGCGAGATAGCAAAGTATATTTAGCTGATGAACACGGAATTCAAAAAATTAATGCTGCTTATGCCATAGGCGGAATAGAGCTGACAAAAAAAACCATAGAAGAAACTCTTGGGATTAAAATCCACAATTATATAATAGTTAATGCAGAAGGTATAAGAAAACTTATAGATGCAATAGGCGGAGTGCCTATTCATATTGACCAAAATATGCACTATAGAGATTATACTGCTAAATTAAATATAGATTTTGACAAAGGCTACCATGTATTAAACGGAGCGCAGGCGGAAGAATATTTAAGATTTAGAAAAGATATGCTTGGTGATATAGGCAGAGTTCACCGTCAGCAAAAGTTTATAAAAGCTTTAATTGAGCAGATAAAATCCCCAGAAGCATTAAGAAAAATTCCTGACGCTTTAAAAATAGCTAGTTTATACACAAGAACAGACTTAAATTTATATCAAATGTCACAGTATGCAGCATTAGCAAGAGATGTAGATATGAATAAAGTTGAATTTGTTATGCTCCCTGGCGGGCCTAATAAAAAAGGAATTATAAGTTATTGGATACTTGACCCCGAAAAAACTCAAAAAGTTATTAATAGATTGATTTACAGAAAAAAAACAGAACTTAGTGAAAATGAAGTTTCTATAGGCATTATGTTTGATAAATCTAAAGAAATAGATGCTTTAAATATTAGAGAGGAACTTAAAACACTAGGATTTAATGTTAATTGTACAGGCAGGTCTAATCAAATTAGAGATGATGAAATTATTGGATATAATACCCAAATTCCTAATGATATGATAAGATTTATACAAAACAATGTACCTGCAGTTTCGCATTTGAAATATGTTCATAATCCTGTTAGAAATTATTGCAATACAAGTGATTTAGTTATAACTTTAAAAAGTGATGATTTAATTTGAGCGGAAAATGAAATATCCAAATTTAGAAAAATTAATTGAAATAATAGAAATATTGCGCAGTGAAAACGGCTGCAAGTGGGATAGAGAACAAACACATACTACTTTAAGGCGCAACATGCTTGAAGAAGCATACGAAGCTGTTGACGCTATCGATGATAAGGACTCAAAGCACCTGAAAGAAGAATTGGGCGATGTGCTTTTGCAGGTTGTTTTGCACTCTCAAATAGCTAAAGAAGCAAATGAATTTAATATTGAAGATGTTGCAAAAGGAATATCTGATAAGCTTATTCACCGCCACCCTCATGTGTTTGGGGATGTTAAAGTTAATTCCACCGACGAAATTCTTGATAACTGGGAAAAACTAAAAAAGGAAGAAAAACCGCATAGAACTTCTGTTATGGACGGAATTTCAAAATCTCAATCAGCATTAATGAGCGCTCAAAAAATAAGTAAAAAAGCAGTTAAAGTCGGCTTTGAATGGCCCAATGAAACTTCTTTATATGATTGCGTTATTTCGGAAATTAAAGAATTTCAAGAGGCAAAAACTCTTGAAGATAAAGAAGATGAGCTTGGTGATATTTTATTTGCGGTTGTAAATCTTGCAAGGTGGAATAAAATTGATGCAGAACAAGCACTTTTAAGAGCTAATAAAAAATTTATTGCACGATTTAGAGCAATGGAAGCTGCCTCTGAAAAAGAGTTGGAACATTTGACTCTTGATGAATGGGATAAGCTTTGGAAACAGGCTAAAGTTTTAACAAAAAAAAATAATTAACTTTGCTGTGCTTTAGTTAATTTAATAACATTATTTTCAACTTTTATTTCAAGTAAATCCGTTTCAGGGTCAACTTCTATTAGTTCTAACAAGGTTTTTGGCATAAAAAGCGCCCAGCCGCTTCCTGAGCGTGATAATTTCTTCTTCATTTATATCTCCATGATTTTATATATATATTTACTTTACAAAATCATAGAGTTAATATATACTTTAATAGTATATAGATAATATAACTATATTATCTATATAAAATAATATTGAAAGAAGTATGAAAATGAATTTGCTGCAAATGTTAAAAAGGGACAATATAGGTGTGCCTCCTTATGAGTATGATTTGTTAATCAGCTTGGCAGAGAGTGAGTATCCTAAATATTTAAAAAAGATGTTTAAGTCAATAACAGGGAAAAAATTAAATTTAAAACACCCTAAAACTTTTAATGAAAAAATACAATGGTTAAAATTATTTGACAATAAGCAGCTAAAAAGCGAACTTACTGATAAAGTTAAAGTTCGCAACTGGGTAAGGGAAAAAATTGGAGAGAAGTATTTAAAACCTGTCCTTTGGATAGGCGATAAATATGACGATATCCCGT